>JASFZI010000088.1:0-7491 GCA_045107135.1 Candidatus Altimarinota bacterium | reverse complement strand
ATATTTAATTCTTTTTCAATTTCATCATTTATATCTTTTTGCATTACGATTTGTCTGATTAGTTTCTTTTTCTTTTGTTTTTCTTTTCCTTTTAGCATAAAGGTATAAGAAATATTTAATAAGGGAATTATATAATAAATTAATGATATTAATATAATGATTGAAACACCTAAAATAATATATTCTTGAATAGAATATTCAGTTAATAATTTAATATTATTTATTATATCTGAAGATGTTGTATATTCATAATCAAATCAAATCATGGTACTTTATTAATAATTATTTTTATTATTTAATTTACTTCTATAAGTTCTCAGGTTACAATTAATCTATTAAGAGTAGTTCAAATAGGCCAGCAAGTCATAAGTGTGATTTCTGATTTTTGTCTATTTCTTTCTAAAACAGAAACATCTCAAGGAGTAATAACACTTTTTTCTCTTATTTTGTATACATATTTTTTTTGATCATAATAAATTATAATTTCATCACCAAATTCAACATTATCTAAAAGAGAAAATACGTCGTTAAAATCTCATTTTATCCACGGAAAGTTTGATGAATGACCAAATATGAAGCTTATACCATCTTCACCAGGTTTTGAACTACCAGGATATCTAACTATACCATTTTCAAGTTCTTCCATGAAAATATCATTCAATTCATTTTCTCCATTTACTTTTCTATTTTTAATATCTAATAAAGGGATATTTTGACCTATTTTAGGAATAACAACTCTATTGTCATAAGGAGTTATTTCGATATTAAGATTTACATTTTGTTTATCTTGTTCTTTTATCATTTGTTTTATAGAAAGTTTTTCTGTTTCTTCAGATTGTTCTATTTCAATTATTTTTTCTTCAGAATATTTTTCTTTTATACTAGATGCTTCTACAGAAGTAATTAGTTTTTGAGTTATAGCTTGCATTTCTGATTTGAATATATAACTTTTTGCTATATTTATATAAGCACTATAATTTGCTGTTACAATCAGTACTGCAAAAATAAGACTTGATGTTAAAATGTATTTTGTAATAAATAATATAGAACTAACAAATGAATTTTTCTTTTTTACTATTATATATTTATTTTCATTGATATTCTCTGATATATCAATTTTTTCAAAATTTTTATTTTCAATATTTATTGTTTCTATATTTTCTTCAGAAGGGAAGTCTAATGACTCTATTATGTTTTCAGTAGAAATATTAAAATCATTTTGTTCTGTTTTATAAGAATAATCAAAAGACTCAATAATTTCTTCTGTATCAATTATATTTTGTTTTGTTTCAAAAGAAGCTTCAAGTTCTCTTAAAATATCAATATTTTCGAATTTTGTATTTGTCATTTTGTTTATTTTTATTTTTATTTTTGATTTCCTTAAGTTTTGTAAGGTTTTATCTATATAAATTTTATCATAAAAATTTTATTTATGCAAAAATTTGGACTACTTTTTAAAAGAACTTGAGTTTTCTCTTTTTTTATTTATACTAGACGCAACTTAGATAGATTAGAACTTAAAAAAATATGGTAAAAAAATACGAAAAAAGTTCAGGATGAATTGTATATCGTAAGGATGGTAATAAAATCGAAGTTCTTCTTTTAAAATGGTTAAATGCAAAGAATCAAGAGGTATATGTTATTCCTAAATGACATATTGAAGATTGAGAAGTTGCAAAGGATACTGCTGTTAGAGAAATTAGTGAAGAAGCAGGATTATTAGAGAAAGACCTTGAAGTTATTAAATTTATTACTAAATTAAATTATACGTTCACTGCTTGATATTTGAAAAATAATCCAGTAATTGATAAAGATGTTTATCTTTTTCTGGTTAAATATAATTGAAAACAAGATCCAGTTGTTCAAAAAGAAGAGAGATTCGTTTGATATGAATGGTTTACACTTGAAAAAATAAAAAAGATTAAAGTAATGTTTGATATTCATGCAATAATCTGAAGGAACAAGACATTTTTTATTTAATAAAACTTTATAATGATCGAATTATTCAATGATAAAGGGGTTATTTCTGCCCTAACAAATTCTAAAAATAAAATAATTTTTGATACTAATAATTGAGATGTAAAGATAGACGATTTAAGTGTTGTACATCCGTGAGAATTTGAAAAATCAGGTATATTATTAGTAGTTAAAGAATACAATGATACTTTATTTTACAGCTTTACTATTGATAGAAAGCATCTTGTAATTATAACAGATGATAAATTTGAATTAAAGGAAGAAATTTTATCTTTCTTTTGAGATGTTGATGTTTTAATTATTGTTTGATCTAAAGAATCAGCAAAAATTTTTGAAAATATTGAAGCTAGAGTAGTTGTTCCATATTGAGATGGTAAATCTATCTTTTTAACAACATTAGGACAACATAAAGAAGAAGTAGAAAGTTATAAAGTAAAATGAGATTTTTCTATAGATTCAACTGATTTTGTAAATCTTAAATAAATAAACAAAAAAAAAGACTAAAATTATTTTAGTCTTTTTTTTTGTTTATTTATTGTGGAATTACTGTTTCAATAGCAGCAAATGTTGCTTGTTTTCAAGCTGGGATTATAACTGTGATTGAATCTCAAATATTTGCTTTAAAATGGGTAACTGCTGCAGTTAATAAATCATAAGTATGTCATTCAGCTATTACTTGATATTTATCTTTTTCTTTAGTTACTAATCATGATACAAATGCTCTTTCAATAGGAGCTATTTGTTTGTATAACATTTTACCATTAGGGGTAATAGTTAACTTTAGTTTATCTCATTGGACTAGTTTAGATTTTGAAGAGTAATTAGCTGGGACAGGGTATTTATTTCAATCCGAACCAAGCATTTCTTCTCAAGTGAATACTCATTCAATAATTTTTGAATCATCACTTGTATAACTGTTTAGTCATGAAGTATTCAAATCTGCCGTTGAATCAAGATCTAAATTATTTTCTTCTAAAACATCACGCAATAGTTTTTTAGCATTCTTTATTGATTTTTCAGCACTTATTATAAGATCTCTAATTGCTATGATTGTTTTCTTGTTTTTCATGTTTTTGTTTTTATATTTTTAAACTTACTAATACATTATATCAATATTTTTGCTATTTGTAAATAAAATCAGCTTTACAAATACTAAAAATATATACTTATAATATTTCAAATTTCTGTACTATAGAATATGGTCAAGAAAAATCAAATTGCAAGAAAGGGTCAAAAAGGAATTTGGGTATTTAGATTTCATCATTTATTTTTTATTCTATTTTGAATAATAAAAAGTGTTCAAATAATACTTCAAGCCATATAAGTCAACATTAATCAAGGAGGACTAAAGCTTACTCATAATATTAATCATATCATAATAGCTATTCTAAGATCTCATCATCACATCCATTTTCACCTTGAAATCATTATTTGTGTAAAGAAAAATAAAAAAATTATTAATACTCAAATTAATCAATTGAGTATAGCTATGTCAGATAAATTTATTCAAGTTTGAATTTTAAATAAATATAATATTCAAATAGATAAAAGTATAAGTGATATATCAATAATCTCATGTAATTCTTTTAGCATTATTATATATAAAATTCATATAATAATTAAGGTTATAAATATAGCTGAAATTCAGATGCTCAAGTTTTCTATTCAAGAAGGGAGTACATTTATTAATACAATATCTTGAAACAAGGTTTGAGCTCATAATCATACTAATATTATTCATGTTCAAGTTAAAAGTATTCATTCATGTATTTCTAAAAATAAGATATCATAAAATGTATACAATATAGTTATAAATCAGATAGATAGCCAAAATAATAATTTAGTTATTTCTAATATATTAATCTCTGAAATCAAATTAAAATCTATAAGAAAGTATCATATAAAATAAAATAATATTCATGTGCTTAATTCAAGCAAAGGATATATACTACTTACTTTTTCTTTACAATATCTGCATTTTGCCTTATTAACCACCCATGATATTATAGGCAATAAATCTAAGGCTTTAAGTATAGTATTACATTTAGGACAATGGCTTCTTCCACTGGAAATTCATCATTCACCACTCTTTAATCTATATATTATAACAGATCAAAAGCTACCAAACAATGTTCAAAAAATAAACAAGCAAAAGTAAAAAAAATATTCCATTTATTTTTAAATTAATATTAATATTTATATTATATAGAAAAAAGAAAGTATTTAAAGAAAAATATATAAATAAAAGTATTGACAAATAATAAAAACTCATTATAACTATCGTAATTCTTCTTTTAAGTTATTAAAGGTGCTTGTAATTTATGCATAGTGTGTAAATTGTAGGTAAATAAATAACTTAAATTAGAGGGAGAGTAAATTATGAAAAAATTTACAATGATTAAGTTTATGGCTGTAGCATTAGTAATGTTTGGTGTTGGTTTTGCAAATGCAGAACCTGGTACTAAGTTGAAGAATCTTTCGGCAGAAATTGATGGTGTTGAAAATGAAATTATTGGAATCGCTCCAACATTCACATCACTGACGGCTGATCCATTCATCACAACTGATAGTTTTGAAAAACTTGTCGTTGATGTACAGAATGCACTTAATGACATTTCGCCGATGGCTGCAAACCTTGCTACGAAATCATATGATACAATGATGCGGGGCGACGCACCGAACTTGCAAAGACTGCCAGATGTAGCAATGAATGTAATGGAAAATCTTATGGCTGTCATTGAAAAATTTGCAGAAAAGGATCCAACCTTTGCAGCAAAAGCTGAAGAGATGAAAACACGATTGGCCCAGGCCTATGCTTACAGCTTTGGTCCTGAACGTCCCGACAGTGTTGATATTTCCCTGATTTCTAACGAAGGAAAGGGGGAAATCGAAGTCAATGGAAGAACTATAAACTATATAGTAACTCCTGGACTCAAAGCTACTAAGCAGGATGAGCGCGAAGTTATTGCTATTGAAAGACTCCCTGATGGTGAATTCAAAGTTGCCCTTGGTATCTTCTATGTTGGACAGGAAACTGTTACTCTTAATTGGGACTATCGTACCTACACAAGAGTTGACTGGCTTCTCAAGTATCACAATGCTTGTGCTGACCAAATCGCATGGTTGACATGCGGAGAAAGTGAGTGTGTACCGTTTAGTGAAAACAAAACGGTAACAGAAAAAAAATAAAAACAAAAAACCGGCCATTCGTATGCTTACGAGAACTATATTATTATAGTTTCTATTGTAATTATACATAACCAAGAGGAAAAAAGGGTCATGATTTACATCATGGCTCTTTTTAACGTCTTAAAATTATATACAATAAAATATAAATATGTCCAGTCTATAAATTTGGAAAAACAGTAGGATATATGATATCATTAATAGGTAAAACAAAAACAAATTATTTTTTTAACATATTTACCTATGTTTACACTTGTACAAAACTACAAAAAAATGTTTCTATTATTTGTGAGAAATGAATTAGCCATTGAATGATGATCTGATAAGGTTGCAATAGATGCTGATGAAAATTGACTAACCATTGATGATTTAATAGATTTTGCCTTATCTGATAATAGAATAGATAAAAAAGAATTAATAGAAATTCAAGATAGATATAATGGGGAAAAAGAACAAATATGAAATTTGACTTGAGAAAAAATAGAAGAATTTATGCATGACATGTATATTGAAATGCTAAAAGATTGAATAAATATTAAAAATGAACAAGAACTATATGATGTTTTATCTAGATTGGAAGAAGTATGAATAGAAATAGATAAAAAAATTATAAATTCTTGGAAAGCAGAAGTTAAAAGACCTTTCTACAAACTTACAAGTATTGCTTGAGAAGTTAAAAACTGAAAATTTAGGAGTAATTTATTAGATTATTCAATTAATAATGATTATATAAGTTCACGTGAAATAAAATCAAAATGATATAATAAAGAATTTCTTGATTGAGCTATTAAAAATGATGCGGAAAGTGCAAAAAAGGTTTTAGAACAATTAGATGAAAAACAAAAAGAGGCTTTGTCTGTTTTAATAACTGCAGTAAATACAATGTGGGATGCAGATAGTCAAAATACTATAGAAGCAAAGTCAATTCTTGAAAAGGGAGAGTCTAATATAACTAAGACTGATTTTACTATATTATTAGAGTTGGTTGAAAAAAATCATAATGAAAAAGCTGCACAAGTAAACCCTGTAGTAGCTGGACCAATAGAAAGTTCAGAAAAATCTAGTTTATCAAATGAAAAAATGTGAGAATTAAGATTATTAAGAAAAGCGATAGAATGAAGTTGGCCAGATGAACCTCTTAAAAGGGCAGTAATGAAAATTTTTGTAAAATGAGATTCTAGTTTAACAAAAGAAGATTATACAGATATAAAAGATTTAGTTGAAATGTATGAAAAAAAACAAGCTGCAAAATCTATAACACACGTAGCATCAAAAGTAGTAGAAAAAAAACCTGAACAATCTGAAGGGAAAGTTTTATATTTAAAGAAACCTGTTATTCCACAACCAGAAAAAACTCCAATTACTCAAGAGAAAATTAATAATAAGTTAAGCGTTGTAAATGGTTATATTAATGCAGATAAATTAGATGCATTTGTAAAGAATATGGATAAACAATCAGCATATGATTATTTTAATATGAAACCAGAAACTGAAAGAAAAGAAATTCAGAGATTATTATGAGTAAAAGATGATTGAATAATTTGACCTAATACTCTTAAGGAAATTGTTAGATTTCAAGCATTAAACGGTTTAGAACAAGATTGAAAAGTTTGACCATTAACCTTAACTAAATTAAAAGAAGCTGTTAATGTTCCTGTTCCTGAAATACAAGAAACAGATATTACAGAATCAGTTTCAGAAAAATATACACAAGTTAAAGAATGGATAAAAGAATTATTTAGAGACGAAAAAGATATAGATTCATTTACTTGAAAAAATTGAAAAAAAGTAATTATTGAATTTGATGATGAAAATGATAAATTTTCTTTAGATACTTCAGTATTTGATAATGTATTTGATCTTGATTTTGATTTATCTGAAATGTCAGAAGATATTAATTCAATAGAGGATGCAAGAACACATATTACTGATGATGTAAAAAAGGATTTAAAAGAACAATATGATAACAAAGTTGTGGAGAATGCTATAAAATCTGCTAAAGAACATAAGACACAAACAATTTCAAGCTTTAAGCCTGATTGAGAAACACTAGAAACACTATTAACTTGAAGGTTTGATGTTGAGGGTAATTATGAATGAGTTTCTGTTACTGTTAATACGACTTATTCAGATAGAGTATTAGATAGTGACGTTTCTGTAAAAATTGATTGAGAAGTTACACAAAAACAAGTATATGAAGCCGTGAAAAAAGTTGAGACAGATTATGTAAGATTATATAATGAAGAAAAGGAAAAAGCTAAAATTGATTGATCAGAAGAAGGTCAATATTTATAAAATAAAAAAAGAATTAAATCTATATATAGATTT
>JASFZI010000087.1:0-6694 GCA_045107135.1 Candidatus Altimarinota bacterium | reverse complement strand
TTTACAGAGTTTTTCATAGGCAGATCGTATATATTTATTGGCAGATGCTCCACCGACTATGGCAAAGTCTTTGATGCCTTCTTTTGCAAAGATCTTTTTACTTTTTTGTAACAGGTGCAGTTTAACTGCTTTTTGGAAGGAAGCAGAGAGATCAGCCCTGTCTTGTTCACACATATTTTCTTTGCCTCCACAGGCTTCTACTTTAAGTCTTACAGCATTTTTAAGACCTGAAAGTGAAAAGGCTATGAGTGGAGAGTTCCGTAAGGGTACCGGCAGATCAAAACGAGCCTCATCCCCTTTAAGTGCAAGTGCCTCTATGAGAGGTCCCCCAGGATAGCCTAAGCCCATCATTTTGGCACATTTATCAAAGCTTTCTCCTACAGAATCATCCATAGAGGTAGCTAAAATTTCCATGCGTTCAAAATTTTCAACTCTAATGACTTGTGTATGCCCTCCAGAGATGAGAAGAACAAGTAGGGGAAGGATAGACTCTTTTTCTATGAAAAGTGAGTAGATATGCCCTTTGAGGTGATGTACGGGGATCAGAGGTATGTCAAGTAAAGAGGCCAGTACTTTTGCCATAGCGATACCTTCAAGGAGTGTAACTCCCAATCCTGGTTGATTGGTGACAGCAACAGCTTTGAGTTTATCAAAATACGGTTTTGTTTCTTTTAGGATCTCCGGTAAGGCTACAGCATGCAGTCTGGATGCAAGTTCAGGCACAACTCCTCCATAACAGGAATGTTGCTCTTCTTGAGAGATCTTTTTATGGTAAATGAGTTTTTTTGTGGCTATCTCTGTGATGGATATAGAACTGTCATCACAGCTTGATTCGATGCTTAGTATCATGGGGGTTCCTTATATATTTAGAGAATAAATAATCTACTCTCATATTTATCTTTTTCAGTATGTTGTATCTCTACTTTACAAAATTTAATTATTGTTTCATTTGATGAGACTTTAATATCTTGTATTAACTCATTTATCTGTCCATAACCATTATTAAAATCTCTGGTATTTATATCTCCATAGTTCCATCTAATTAACTGAGTTTCATAGTTTGTAGGAGCTATATAATATAATTGTGAATTTTGAAGCGATGAGCTACTATAACAATAAGTAGAAGTACTTATTGGCAATGGAATTTTTTGAAAATCATCTACTGTTTGATAATAGACATTATTTTTATTTTTATAAAAACTATCTACTCCAAAATTAAAATAGAATTTTTCTAAAATATTTTTATCATCTTCAAGTTCATTAAGAAGTCTTTTGTCTATCACTACCGTATTAAAATTAATTGTTACAAGATGATTATCATTTATCAACTCCTCCCAATGTCCAGAAAATATTCTTGATATATTTGATGTTATTTTCTCAATAGAAATGTTACTTAGGTATTGAGATATATTATCCTTAGTATAATCTATACTAGATAGGGTTTTAAGATAATTAGGTTTATAATTTTCTTGTCTCAAAACTTTTAAATCATAGCTTTGTAGAATTTGAATTAAATAATTATTCTGTTCATCATTAATAAAACCTTCTTGATAAAGCCATTGTAAAAATTCTGCTTTAAAGAATGGTGTATGAAATTCTAATAATTTTAGTCCTTTAGAACAATTCGTAGAATAGCTTATAACGATATTATTTTTTAATTTAAAATAGTTTATTTTTTCCCATAGAAATGATTCATTTAATTGAGTAATCATCATGATTTTACGTATAAATGTCTCTATAGTTTGATACTCTGTAGTCGAAAAAAATCTTTGAAATGAGTCTTTGGGTTTATCAGCTTCTAAAAGAATGTTTTGAGGTAATTCGAGGAAGGAATAAGTATATGTTTTATAATTTTCAATATTTAAAACCTCAAATATTTTTTTAAAACTATAATCTAAATAAATATATTTTGACTCTTGAAATAAAGCAATCAACTTAGTCTCTAAATCTTTTAAATTTGTATATTTATTTAACGGTAATTCGACCAATATATCCAAAAAGATCTTGGTATGAAAAGGATTGTTAAAATCTATATTCTCAACTATAAAATCAATTGTCTCATCTACATAAAACTCTCCAATTTTAATATACGATTGTATCGCAGAACTAACTGAACTAGCATTAATACAATAAAAATATTTTTTCAAAAACTCTAATAGTATCGTGATGTTAAAATGGTCATATTTATTTATAATCGGCTCTATATCTTCACTCACATTGCTATATAAGTTTTTTAGATAAAGAAGTACTAACTTGTTCGCTTCATCAACATCAACATTACTCATAAAAGGAATAGCATTTAATACTCCACTTAAAGACAATCCTTGATACTCACACTTTTTTTCAAAATATACATCAGCGTAATATTTGATATTGGCATTAATTTCTCCTGATTTATAAAATTCATAATTTTTTGTATTTTTTTGTTCTTCTAAGAGTTGAATGAATTCATTTTCTGAAACTTTAGGATAACTTTTTTCTTCATATTCATCACTAGCTCCTACATAATTAGTAAAAATATTAACAGCTGAAATATCAAAGTTAGTTAACTCTTCTAAAAGTTTATCAATCTTTTTTTCATCACTATCTGTAAAGTCATTGTAATATGCAAATGTTGTACCCATTTTAAAAAATGAGTATGTGATTAATGCTTCTTCTTTATTTTTAATTTCACTTGGAAGAAGTTCTAAAAATAGTTTAGAAGGAATAGCTATTCTTTTAGAATCATCTTCTTTATCTTGAAAGAAATATTCTAAGATATTAAATAAATCTGATTTAGAATTCAAATAAACAACTTCAAGTATATCTTTTAAGACCTCTACTAAAGTTGTTGTCTTTTCTGTATATTCATTTTGTTTAAATTGTTCTAAATATAGATAGTCATAAATAGTTTCAATATATTTTTCATAATTTTTTTGAAGTATATTTTTAAAAAAATTTAAAAAAATTTCAGATTGATAGTCTTTTCTAAATCCATAACTTAGTGCATACTTTCTTATAAAATATAAATATTCATCATAATCGTCATGCAACTCTTTTCTGATTTTGATTAATATCTCTATCCTATGAATTCTATCAGAACTATCTAGCCCGTGTATCTTATGTTCTAACTCGTTTTCTAATCTCTTATAGGTATATATATCTTTATTTACGTCATATACTTGACACCATTTATAAAAGTTAAAAATAAATTCATCATATTCACATATTTCATCATAGATTTTTATAAGATGGTTTATAACATATATTTTTTTATCTTTTTCAATAAGAGATAAGAATTTGCCTAAAAATAATACTATTTGAGAAAAGTTAAATCTTTCTTGATTTGATATAAAGTGAAATAATTGATTTATATCTGACTCTAATAAGTTTTCTTTTATTGCTAAAAAACCTAGCCATATTACAACTTTATTTTCAATATAGTCGGAATAAAGACTTTTATATAAAGATTTAAATAATTCAAATGGTGTTTGTAGTTTATCTTGATAAGTTTTTAAATAACTCCATTTAAATAGTTTTTCTTTTTCTTCTGAACCTTGAAATAACTCTCCTTCTTTAATTGGCTCAATAACATACTCTTGTGGCAAATAATCATATAGTTTAAGTAATAAAATTATATAAATAACTTTATTACTTTTTAGTATATTGTTGTTTTTCTTAAAAAGTATTTTCAATAATTCTTGTAATTCAATAATTTGATTGTCTTTATGTAATTGAACTATTAAATCAATAATACTTCTATTTGAAAATTTAATGCCATTAATTTGAGATAATTTGACTATATCCAAATTTGAACCAAAATATTCTAAATAAACTTCAAAGAATTTTTCTGTTATATATTGAATTTTTCTATTAATATCTTTTAGTTTTTGTATCGTTTTTAATTCCAAAATAGATGCTTCTCTATCTGTGATTAAATAAACGAAAAAATATTTCCTAAGTAATCCATTTTGATTAAAAGAATGAATATCTTTTTCTTTTATATATTCTATAACATTAAATGAAAACTTATTAAAAAAGTATTTTTTTGTTTCTATAGATGAAATATTAGAACTAATAAATACTTCATAGAACTCTTCTCTTTTTCTCATAGCTTTAGGAGATAAATCATTTTTAGATGGTGCTATATATGAATATAAACTACTAGTTTCTTGTTTTATATTAACGTCAAAATCATCATAGGATGAACCTAATAGATTATCTAAAACTACATTATTCTGTTTCTCTACAAGTAAAACTTGAAGCATGAAAACAGGATTTTTTAAAGCTCTTGCTCCTTTTAAAGCAGTTTTAAATTCAAATTCAATCTCTTCTCTATCTCTTAATAATTGATACTTTAAATCTAATCTATCAAAAGTAAGAATCTTTTTCATACTTTTATAGTCTTTTAAATACTCTAAATATTCAAATAAATATCGTTGAGAGTATTCATTGTTAATATTATCCAAATAGTAATCAACTATCTTTTGAATAGTATATTTTCTCATACCTGCACTTATTTTATCTTTTATATAGACTCGTATATCATTGTGAAAGAGTTCATATTTTTCTTCTTCAACTTCCTGTAGTATAGGTGCAAGTTTTAAGATAATCTCTTCAAATTTAAATATATCTAGTGAAGTAAAAATGCTACTTACTACTTCACTCGAAATAGGCTCTTTTAAAAGATATAAAAGTGTTTGAAATTGTAAAAAATCATTCTTAATATGAGAAAAGTAGTTCGTTTGTATATCATCAAAAAGCTTTTCATAATAGAAGTGTAAATCATCAAATTTATTCTCTATTTTCAAATAGTTCTCTATCTCTTCTTTTGATGAAAAGTTTTTAACACCTTCAAGAAATACTCTTAAATTTAAAGGATAACCCTTTGTGAGGTTAAAAGATTTCTCACTTAAATAGTCTATAATATTATTATCTTGCCAGTAGTTAGAAAGTTGTATATATTTTTTACATAACTCAATATTAAATGGTTCTATATCAAATGTTTTAAAATATTTACTATTTTCCCCTTTTAGCCATGATGGATAATTCTCCCAATTAGGTTGTCCTGATAATATAAAAACGATATTATTTCCTATTTCATTAGGAGATTTTAAGCCATCAAAAAATGTTTCATTCTCTTTATTTGCTCTTACCGCATGGTCTATACCATCTACAATAACTATGACTTTTTGGTACTTAGATGTTAGTAATTCAAGATTTTCCCAAAAAGTATGATAATTGTTTGTATTTTTATCTAAGTATTTTTCTCCTACGAATTCATTATCTAAATATTTCTTTAATTGTAAAGATAAATCATAGTAAAAAAAGTTCTTTTTAACTCTATCACTAGAATCTTCATGTAATTTGTCATCAAAATGAAATAAATAATATCTTAATACAGCCAAATCATTTTTTTTGTATTCTTCTGATAAAAATTTTGTAATAAAAGTTGTTTTACCTGAACCTGCATTCCCTTTTAAAAATATATATCCTTGTGATAACTCTTGATATACTTTTTGTAAATTTAAACTATTTTGAATAACATCTATATAATTATCAGGTATGTCGTAAAAATGAGTAAAGTTTGGTTTGTTCTCAATATCTAATAATCTTTCAACTTTCTGTTTATTGAAAATTCTATTCTTTTCTAACTTTTCTGTAGCACTCATTGAAACAATTCTATAAATTTTATCAAGATAACTATCACTATTATCAGTCTGGATAATACTCTTCAGTTTTAATTTAATTTTATATGGGAGTTCATTTTTTGATGAATATTCAAACTCAAAATATAAATCTTTTAAAAATTCTTTTAACTCTCTTTGAGTTGTTTTGGGATATCCATTCCTTTTTAAGTCATCTAGCATGACTTGGAGTATTTCTTTACTTATTTTATCAGTTTTTCTATACTGCTCAATCTCTTTTACAATATCATCTAAAGAAGTTCCTTTACTCTTTGTTGTCGAAACTTTATCATTAGTTAAAATAATTATTTTAATATTGCCGTTACTTTTTTGGGTTTGCCACCCATAAAAAGTTTTTGAAAAAAGAGATTTTTCGTTTGAGAACATATCACTTTTTGTAAAAGTAGATAAATCATCACTATTCGAATGTTTTATTTGAATATATTGTATAGAATCAATATATTCTACAACAACATCCTCAATATGAGGAGTATCTGACTTATCAATAGTAACTTGTCTCATATTAGTATTATCAAGTAGTTCTACAACTTTTTCAAGAGCAACAATGTCTTGGTATTTATATCCTGCACTACTTGCTGATGATTCGGTGCTTAATATTTTCATAAATGTATATTTTTATGCATATTAATTTCTTAGTTTTCTAAAAACTGAAGGAGAATGTTGCATTTTATAATACCAATCCCTCAATAAACGACCATTTCCCATACCCACTCTCTGCATTGATATGACCACCTTTTTGTATGGTAGTAAAAGAAGCATTGTAGTATGAAGCCATATCTTTTGCTTCTTCTAGTTGCACCCAAGGGTCATCATCTGAGACTATGATATGTACTTCTTTTGCATGTATATTTTTGGGTTGTGGGTAAGGAAAAAATGTTTTGATGGTGGATTCTGTAGTGTTGAGACTGGGAGGAGAGACCATAAAAAGTCTCTCAACTGTGAGCATCTCTTCTTGACAAAGCCAAAACCACAAAGTATTGGCCAATGAGTGGCAGACAACAGTGTCC
>JASFZI010000086.1:0-5354 GCA_045107135.1 Candidatus Altimarinota bacterium | reverse complement strand
AAAACATTTAAGTAGTGAAGTAAAATATAAAATATTAAGTAGTTTTGATAACCTTGATGAAATAACAGATGGAGTTTTAATTAAAAGTGATAATTTTCAAGCTTTAAATACAATACTTCCAAAATACAAAGGACTTATAGATTTAATATATATAGATCCACCTTTTAATACAGGTAGTGATTTTGCTTATAAAGATAAGTTTCAAGATAGTACTTGGCTTACTTTGATGGAAAATAGACTTACTTTGAGTAAGGATTTATTGAGCGATAAGGGTAGCTTTTATTTACATCTTGATTATAATGCAAATTATATAGGAAGAGAATTATTAAATAGTACATATGGCATTGAGAATTTTAAAAATGAGATTGTTTGGTGCTACACAGGACCAACAAACCAAAAAAATAATTTTCCTAGAAAACACGATTCGATAATGTTGTTTTCAAAAAGTGATAATGCATATTTTTTTAGTGATGAAGTAAGAGTTCCTTTTGTTAAAAGTATGAAATCGGGTGGAAAAACATCTTTAGCAGGAAGGAAAGAAGATTCATTTCTTGAAGAGTTAGATAAAAAAGGTAAGGTAATTGAAGATTGGTGGAGTGATATTGCGGATATGGGAAAACTTCATCAAGAAGGCATAGGTTTTAAAACTCAAAAACCTGAAAAATTATTACAAAGAATAATAAAAGCCTCATCAAAAAAACAGTCATTAATTATGGATTTTTTCAGTGGAAGTGGAACAACAATAAACACTGCACATAAACTAGGTCGTAAGTGGATAGGTGTTGAAATGGGAAATCATTTTGAGACTGTAAATATTCCACGAATTAAAAAAACTTTATCAGGATTAATAACGGGAATAAGTAAAGAACTTGAAAAAGAGAACACTCTTAAAAAAGGTGGAATAGTTAAATACTATGAACTTGAAACTTATGAAGATGTTTTAAGTAAAGCTCAATATTCATTAGATAAAGATAGCCTAATAGATTTATATCAAAGTGAAAAATTAGCAACTGATAAAGTAATTAGTAAAGAGAAAGATAATGTAAATCTAAATATTAATGAAATTTATAATGATATTGATATTTTTGAAACTATCTCAAATACTACTGGATTTAAAATAAAAAAACTTTATGAAAACAGATGTATATTTTTGGATGGAGATAAAGAAGTAGAGATTAAAAAAGATGAGTTGTTATTTAGTGAGTACCCATTTCTTAGAAAACTTATTTGGTGGAGATAAATAGTGATAATATTTAAAAGTATTAATAATTTAAATGATAGTATTAAATATTATAAAAAAATCATTAATTCTAAAGAAGCTATTATAATTTTAGATTTTTCATCTGCTGGATTTATTAGAAATAATTATTTGTCTATTATTGGTTTAGCTTTAGAGATGAAAATTAAAGAAAATAAACAAATACAAATAATAGAGCCTATTAAGCCAAAAGTGAAAGAGTCATTAGAAAATATTGGTTTTTTATCTCAGTTTACAAATAATATAGTTGGAACAGATATTCATAATACAATGGTAGGATATAAAAATATTGATTTAAACGATTGGGATGGATTATATGAATTTTATACATACTTTGAACAACAGCTAAATAAAAATGTCAACAATTTATCTTCAGAGTTATCAAATAAAATAATTCAAAAAATATTTGAACTTTTTTCTAATGTTTTTAGACATAGTAAAAGTAAATTGGGATTTTTTTGTTCTGGACAATTCTATCCTGATAATCATAAATTTTATTTTACTATTGTCGATGGTGGGGTTACAATAAAAAACAATGTAAATGAGTATCTAAAAAGTATTTTTGATGATAATAAGGGCTTAAAAAATATTTTAAAAAAATATGAAGAGAAAAATGGAATTGAAACTATAAAGTGGGCTTTAATTGGAAATCATTCTACTACAGGAGAAGGTGGACTAGGGCTTAGTTTATTAAAAGAATTAATAGAAAAGAGTAAAGGAACATTAGAAATTATCTCAAATGATGGATACTATTCCATAAAAGATGGAGTAGAGAGTGAAGAAGTTATTAAGAGTAACTTTAATGGGACAATAATAAGTATAGGGCTAAATACAAATGAAAGTACTTATTATTATTTGAAGGATGGAGAATAAGATGAAAATAAATATAATAGATATTATTAAAAAGAAGATAGCGATATCAACAGATGATGGGAAACAAGTTAGAGAAGTAATTATTGAACTATTTGATACTGATGATGAGATAGAAATATCATTTGATGGTATTAGCATGCTTATATCTCATTTTTTAAATGAGAGTATAGGTAAACTGTATATTATTTATCCAAAAAATAGATGGGATAAACTAGACAATATTATCTATACAAACATAAGTAAGGATGACTTAGATTTATTAAAAACAAGAGTTATTCCTAATTATAAGGATAGTTTAACAGATAGAGAGAAATTTGAAAACATTCAAAAAGATATTTTAAAATGAATATAGATTTTTCATCTACATATGAAATAACCGAAGATGATAGAGTATTTATAGATACAAATATATTAATATTTCTGTTTTCTCCTGATTTTGTATCGTCTCATGATTATCAAGTAGATAAATACTCTACAATATATGCAATTCTACTTGAGAAAAATTGTAAATTATATGTCAATTCTCATGTTATTTCTGAATTCATAAATAAATGTTTAAGAATAGATTTTGATAGAAATATTCAAAATGAAGCTAGAACAAAACTATTTAAAAATGATTATAGAAATACACAAAGATATAGAGAAACTTTATCAATTGTATTAAGAGAGTTGAAAAAATTTCTTGATTTAAATGTATTTCAAATAAATGATAATTTTTCAAATTTTCAAATTTTTGATGAATATAATAGTAATGTAGAATCAGATTTTAATGACTTAGTAATTGCCAGAAATGTTATAGATAATAGATTAAAACTTTTGTCAGATGATAGGGATTTTTCAAATTATGATGAAATTAATACAAATTGGTATATAAGTTAAAATCATGACAAATATTCTACAAAAAATAGCACAAGACCTACTAGAAAACAGAGATTTAAGAGTAGATATAAATAATGAAGTTGATTTAGATAAATTTTCTTCCAATATCTCACTATTTACTTATCAACAAGAAGCACTAAAAAATATTATTGCTATTTTAGATTTATATTACCATGACAAAGTCAAATTGAAAAACTATTATGAATTAAAAGGTTTTGATGATTCTAAATATATAAAAGAAAGTTTAACCATAAAAAAAATACTTAATCGTGCCTCTTTTTGGATGGCAACTGGAAGTGGAAAAAGTATAGTGATGATAAAACTCATTGAAATTTTATATCAACTGTCATCAAAAAACTATATTGATAAAAATGACATTTTAATACTTGCTCCAACAGATAAGATTTTAAAACAAGTAAAAGAGCATATCGCTGAATTTAACAAACATTCTAATTTTACACTAGAGCTAAACTCTCTAAAAGATTATGAGAAGATTAAAAATGAAAAAAATCTTTTTACAACTGATAGTCTAAATATATTCTATTATAGAAGTGATTTAATAGACAATGAGTCTAATGTAAGTAAAAAAACAGAGGGTAAAAGACTTAACTATGAAAATTATTTAAATGGTGGTAAGTGGTATATAATTCTTGATGAAGCACACAAGGGTAAAGATGAATTAAGTGCTAAGAAAAACTATTATAATGAAATGGCAGAGAATGGATTTATTTTTAATTTTTCAGCTACATTTGTAGATAATATAGACAAAATTTCTACTATTTATAACTTTAACCTTGCAAAGTTTAATGAAGCTGGTTATGGAAAAAATATAAAAATAGTAGATGAAGAATTTAAGGGTTTTAATAAAAGTAAAAACAAAGAAGAACTAGATACAGATGATAAAAAAGATATTATATTAAAATCTTGTATATTATTTACTGCTCAAAAAAAGAGATATAAAATCTTGAAAAATATAAATGAAAATTTATATCACAATCCATTAATGATAACAGTTGCAAATACTGTAAATATTAAAAATGCAGATTTGAAGTTATACTTTTTCTCTCTCTTAGAGATAGCAAAAGAACAGCCTATAAATTTTGATGAGTTGAGAGATGATTTATCAAATAAATTATTTGATAGTAAAAAATATATATTTGGCGATGAAACAATTAGTGAAGACTTTATTAACTCTATTAATAGTGTTAATTATAAAGATGTATTAGAGTATGTTTTCAACTCTGACTCAAGTGGTGCTATTGAGTGTAAAAGAACATCTTTAAAAGATGAACTTCTTTTCAAAATAAAAACATCTTCAAAAAGTGAAGACTTTGCAATGCTTAAAATTAGCGATGTTAAGAGTTGGAGTAATGGAATACTTTATGGATATGATATTAGTGAAGATATTAGCAATAAAAGTTATTTTGATACTATAAATGAAAAAGATAGCACTATAAATATACTAATGGGTAGTAAGATATTTAGTGAAGGATGGGATAGTAATCGTCCAAATGTCATTAACTTCTTAAATATTGGTAGTGCTAATGCGAAAAAATATGTAATGCAAACTATAGGTCGTGGGGTAAGAGTTGAACCTATTCCTAATAGTAGAAAAAGATTACAAAATTTGAGTTATGAAGAATTAAAAAAAATAGAAAATAAAGACACCATTTTAGAAAATAGTAATGCCTTAGAATCTCTTTTTATTTTTTCGACATCTAAAAAAGATATTGATTCAATATTTGCAGAGCTTCCAGATAAAGAAGAACAGTTTGAGAAACTAAAAGGAATAAACAAAATATCAAGAACTAAGATACCTCTTTTTATTCCAAAATATAAACAAAAAATAGAAAAACAAGATATTACATATAATTTGCCAAAGGCTGAGCACACCAGAGTAAAGAAGTTTTTAGAGAAATCATCTTTAAATATTGTACTAATGAATATGGTAGATAAAAGTAGGTCAAGAGATTTAACAAAAAGTACAATTGATAAATTGACTTGTAACGATGAAAAGAGATACTTCGCTTTAAATGGTTATGATGATAGTGGTATAGATGAGTTGAATTTAATTAATAAAGTCGATAAATTCTTTAATGCAAAACTTCAAGATATCGATGAGTTTGTAGAATTGAGTGATGAAATTAAACACTATAAAGATATAAAAGTGAATATGGCTAAGGTTAGCCAAAGTCACAAAGAAGATATTGAAAATGATATTGCCAACAGTAAAACAAGTATAGAAGATAGAGAAGCTTATCTTGATGAACAATTTGACAAAGGAAAAATAACACGACAAAAATATAAAGATGAATTAAAAAAACTTGGTTCAAAAAGTGTTAAA
>JASFZI010000085.1:0-7946 GCA_045107135.1 Candidatus Altimarinota bacterium | reverse complement strand
AATCCATTAAATAACTGTTATGATGAAGCTGTTATTAATTCTAATTTTGGTCTTTGAGAAACAATAGTAGCTGGTCAAGTAACTCCAGATACTTTTATAGTAGATAAATATACATCAGAAATTATTGAAACTAAAGTAGCTGATAAATCTCATGGTTTATGGTTAATGAAAAATGGTGGAACAAAAGAAAAAGATAATGTTGAACCTAAAAAACAATCACTTACAGATAAAGAAATCCTGGAAGTAACAGAACTTATATCAAGTGTAGAAAACTATTTTGATTTTCCAGTTGATATTGAATGGGCAATTGAAGATAATACATTGTATCTTCTTCAAGCAAGACCTATTACTACATATATTCCACTTTTTCCTGAATTACTTACAAAACCAGGTGAAAAAAGAAAATTATATTTAGACCTCGCAGTACTGACTCAATGATTTTGAGATCAATTTTCTGTTTTATGACTAAAAATTTGGAAAGAGCTGCTAGACGCAACAAAATGAACAATAATGCAAGCTTGAGATGATGCAATCATTAGATATATTCATGGGAAACAATATATAGATATATCTAATATGTTGAAACTTAAGATTTCTGGTATGATAAAGGTATATGATATTACGAATAAAGAGATAATCTGAAATCTTGATCCAGATATTTATATGCCTGAGAATCTGTCAGAAGAATTAAAATGATATTACTTTAGAATATTTAAATATATCTGTACTATGATACCAACAATGATTAAGTGAGCTATGAATTGAGAAAAATCACTTAAGAGTTATTTAGCTTATGTCGATATTATATGGGAAAAAATAAATAATGACTCTTCTAAAAAACCTGAAGTTTTTGAGGATACGGTAGACGAACACTTTAAACATTTTACGTGAATGATGAAGGCAGGATGAGCGTTATTAGCACCTATGATATCTAGAAAAAAACTTGTAAAAATGTTTAAAAATATTCCAGAAACAGAAGATTTACTGGTTTCATTAAACATGAATCTTGAATGAAATCCAACTTCTGAAATGTGACATATAATGGTTGATATTGCTTCATCTCTAGAATTTAGAAATACTAAAACTGAAAAAGAATTTATTTCAAAAATTGAAAAATGAGAATATTCTGAGGAATTTATGAAAGTGTATAATGATTATATAACTCGTTTTGGTTGTAGAGGTATGAAAGAAATAGATATAGCTTCTGAAAGAATTGCAGAGAATTTATCTCAAGTATTTTTTCAACTGAAACAAATAAATGTTGATAATAATGCTACTTTAGGTGTAGAAAAGAGAACTCAGGATGCATATGATAAATTATTGAAAATAGCGAGGTCAATCGGAAAAGAAAAAGCTTTTGTAAAACACGCTCATATTCAACATACTATGGCATGATATAGAGAACACCCTAAATATATGTATGTGGTTCTTGTTGAAAAACTTCGTAAAATAGCTTTTAGTATAGCAGAACAATTTGTAGCTGAATGAAGACTCGATGATAAAAATCATATATTTGATTTAAATGTATCTCAAATTTCATCTGGACAAAGAGATAAAAAACTAGATCTTAGAGCTATAAGAGAAAAAAATCTAGAACCTTATAAGATTGTAGAAGGTATAAAAGAGTGGCCTAGGTTTATAGATAGTCGTTGAAAAATATTAAGATATAAAAAAGAAAGTCAAAATTGAGACTTAGTGTGAGAAGCAATATCTCCTGGTATCATAAGAGGGAAAGCAAAAGTACTAAAAACTCCATACGAAAAAAAGTTAGAAGTATGAGAAATATTAGTAACAAAGATAACGGAACCAAGCTGGACTCCTATATTTATAAATGCATCAGCAGTTGTATTAGAAATAGGATGACCTTTACAACATGGAGCTATTATTGCCCGTGAATATGGCTTACCTTGTGTGAGTTGAATCGATTGATTAATGGATTTAATAAAAGATGGTGATATGATTGAAGTAGATGGGAGTAGTGGAATTGTAAAAATAATAAAAGAATAAAATATGCAGGATATACATAAAAATTTAGGGACTGAGCCAATTAATAAACTCATTTGGCAACAATCAATTCCTTCGATTATTGGATTGGTATTTATGAGTCTCTACAATGTGATAGATACTATTTTTATCGGACAAACCGTTGGGAGTTTAGGAATAGCAGGTCTGGCTATTTCTTTTCCGATTATGTGAATTTATGGAGCTATCGCTGTTATGCTAGGTATGGGGAGTGCTTCGATTATTTCTCGTGCGCTTTGAGCAAACGATAAAAATAAAGCAGGAAAGATATTGGGAAACTTTTTTAGCATGGTCGTTTTATTTAGTTTTGCTTTGACTGTCTGAGGAATTATTTTTTTAGAACCATTATTACATGCTTTTTGATCGTCGGATATCATTTTACCTTATGCATATGAATATGCTAAAATTATTATTCTTGGTATATTTTTCTTTATATTTTCAATAGCTTCAGCAGATATAATTCGTGCTCAAGGAAATGCTCGTTATGCTATGTTTACTATGATTGTACCAATGATTATCAATATAGTATTAGATTATCTTTTTATTATTGTATGGAACTGGGGATTGACGTGAGCTGCAATGGCTACTGTTATTGGGCAAGGTATTTGAGCACTTATGGCTATTATCTATTTTATGACACCATTTAATAGTATCAAAATTCATATACATGATTTTGTTCTAAAACTGAAGTATGTGAAAGAGATTTTTATTATTGGTTCGAGTTCATTTTTCCGTGCGGTGGTAAAAGTAGGAACTATGATTATTTTTAATCATTCACTCTTATTTTATGGTGGAGATATTGCTATTGCTGCTTTTGGAATATTAGCGAAGGTAATGATGTTTACTTTGATGCCAATGGTATGATTTATACATGGTTTACAACCAGTTTTAGGATATAATTATGGTGCTAAGAAGTTTAAGAGAGCAAAAGAATCAATTATCAATGCTATTATAAAGGTGACTGCGTATTCTCTTATTATTTTTATTCCATTAGTAATTTTCCCTGAATACTTAGTAAGTATTTTTACAGATGAAAAGGATCTTATTGAGCTTTCAAGTACTATTATTACGATAACATTTATCATGTTACCAATTATTGGTTTTCAACATATTGCGAGTGGGATTTATCAAACAATGTGAAAACCAAAAATGGCGATATTTCTTTCATTACTCCGTTCTGTAATTTTACTAATACCATTGGTTCTTATATTGCCAAAATTTTTTGGACTATATGGAATATTTATGGCATACCCAATTGCAGATGTATTATGAAGTTTTATTAATTGATATTTCCTTCGTAAAGAATTTAAATTATTAGAAGGAATGGAAAAATAGAAAAAAGAAGTTATGATAGGGGAGTGGGAATACACCCATCAAACTCCTCAATCTCAGTTCTAACACGTTCTACAACGCCCCATCATTATAAAAACTAAAAAAAAAGCTGGATTAGGTTGCTCCCTAGACCAGCTTTTTGTGTGTGAGAGTTTCTGTTGAAAAATTGCTAATCAAAGAGATTATTTACTTTAGAATAGGTAATAATATTGTTTCGAGCCCCGAAAGGGTTTGATATTTTAAATATTAATATATAATCAGTCTATATTAAAAAATAACTTAAAAAAATGATTTTAAATATTATAATGGTGGCTTTAATGTATATTTTTACATTATATTTCATAGTAGTAGTAAATTTTATTTATATGATGCCTTGAGATTTAATTAAAGATCCTACAAACCCAATTTTTATTGTACTTATTTATTGAATATTCATTTTATTTACATATTTACTATATGTCCTATTCCACTGAGTATACAAAAAAAGAATAAATAAAAATTATATGTATTCTTATCTAGCATTTTTCCCAATATTTTTAATATTTTATTTTGGATATTATATTCAATATGATAAATGAGAATTTATTCCAGAAAGTACGTTTGAAACAAGATTACAAAATATTGAAGTAAGTGATGAAGAAAATGGATTGGTACAGTTATGAAAATTATATACAGAGAATGATGAATTTACTTCTATAATATGAAATCTAGATAAAGAAATATGAAATTATTATAGATGTATTACGTGAGATAGAGGGAAAAAATGTGAAGAAGAAAATTTAAAAGATACTTTAGAAATATATGAACTAGAATCTAATTTAAAAGTAAATAATTTAGATATAAATATTATAGAAATAATAAATAATAATATTTCAAAAATTATTAAATATAAATATTTTAAACAAGATATAAATGGAGAGTATATTAGTTTACAATGATTATCTTCTTTATCTAGAATTAGTTTATTTACAGTAATAGATAAATTAGAAAAATGATCTGAAGATGAAGCTATAAATATATTGCTAACATATAGAAAACTTTGAGAAAAATTGTTATTATGAGATAATTCAATGGTATGAATGATTGTTTGAGTAACTATTGAATCAAATATTATTAATAATATTGACT
Source organism: Candidatus Altimarinota bacterium (assembly GCA_045107135.1). Taxonomy (GTDB): domain Bacteria; phylum Patescibacteriota; class Gracilibacteria; order BD1-5; family UBA6164; genus UBA6164. Next base: position 3,464 of record JASFZI010000085.1, on the reverse strand, counting down.
ATATACTTTCTAATTATGATTTAACAGATAAAAATTTAAATTTATTAAAAACTAGTTTAAATATTGATTATAATTCACAGGATATTTTTGCCAATACTATGAAACAAGAATATTGGTCAAATAAATATTGATTTGAAAAATGATTTAATAATTGAACTATAAAATCAAATATGTTCTTAAATAAGGAGGAATTATATAATAATTTTAGAAAACTTAGATTAAGTAATATCAATTGAGAATGATATTATTATGAAAATAAACCTAAAAATTATTTTAAAAGAGAATTTATATATAGAATGTTTGGTTCAATGGCTTATTTTTCAACAGTGTGATATAGAGAAGATATTGAAAATATTAATGTTGAAAGTAAAGTACTTTTAGAAAAAATAAAATTAAAATTATGAAAAAACTAATAATTTGAATGCTAGTATAATTTTTATTAATAAATACTACAAGTGCTAATTATATTAGAAATATAAATGATGATTTTAAAAACATATGAAAATATTTGATTCAAAATTTTTTATCGTTTACCTGATAACATTTATCAATGGTTTAAGTTTTACTATGCTTATTCCAGTATTTCCATTTTTATTAAAAACATATAATCAACCAGAAATTATTTTATGATTATTAGTTGCAGGTTATAGTTTTTTTCAGTTTTTTGCAGCACCTCTTATATGATCTTTATCTGATAAATATGGAAGAAAACCAATTATGTTACTTACTCAGTTTTGAACATTTTTGAGTTGGATAATATTAGCTATTGCTTACTTTTTACCAGAGGTTCAGTTGTTTTGAATAGTACTTTTACCAATTTTTATTATTTTTCTATCGAGAATTGCAGATGGTATCACTGGATGAAATATGTCTGTATTAAATGCTATGATTTCTGATATGACTACGATAAAAGAAAGGACATCAATTTTTTGAAAGAATTGAGCTATTATGTGAGTTACTTTGATTATATGACCATCTTTATGAGCATTTTCTATGAATAGTTCAATCGGATTTTTAGGAACGGCTATTCTCTGATGATTAGTTTCAGCTATTGCTCTTTGAATTATATTTTTTAAAATGAAAGAATCTTTAAAAGAAAAGAATAAGAAAAAAGAACTTAAAATTTCATTTAAAAATATAAATATATTTAATACTATTATTAAATATTGGCATATTCCTACGATTAAATTTTCAATTAGTATAAAATTATTGATGTTTTTTGCTTTTACTATGTATACAACTGTTTCAGTTTTGTATTTAATTGATACATTTTGATTTACAGAACTGACCGTAGGGTATTATTTAATATTTACTGGTAGTGTGTTGATTTTGCATCAAAGTTATACTATTCAGCCAATTATTAGAATTTTTTGAGATTTAAAATGATTAATTTTAGGTCAGTCTACAATGTTTCTAGGTTATTTAGGAATGTGATTGTCTCCAAATATATATTTATATACATTTGCATATTTCTTTGCTATATTATGAATAGCTCTTTCTATGACAACCTTGCAATCTTTATTTTCTAAATCTGCTGATGAAAAATCACAATGAGAAATCATGTGAATGTCAGCATCTCTTGATAGTTTTATATCTATTTTTGCTCCTATTATATGAACATTTATATATGGTATTACAAATATTTCTATTTTCATTTTTATTTCATGAATTCCTTTTATATCTTTATTATTATATATATTTGTATTTAAGAAAATATTAACATCTTATGAAAATTTTTGTAAATAAATTATTTATTTTAATACTAAATTTATGATAATATTTGTATATTGGTTTTAAATAAGAAATATTGTTGGTTCGAGCTTTGAGATTGTTGTGTTTTTGAAATAATTAATTAAAATAAGCGTAGTATAATTTGAAGGGGGGGTATTTAAATTTTTTAAACCAATAATAAATGGATTTAAATTACGATAAATATACAGATGAAGAAATTGTAAAATTGGTTATTCAAAATCAAGATGACTTTGTTGAGATAGTTAGGAGATACCAAACTAAGCTTTTGTATTATATTTTACGTATATCAAATGTTGATAAGGAAACTGCTGAAGATATATTGCAAGATGTATTTTTAAAAGTGTATAAAAATATAAATAACTTTAAGCCATCATTAAAATTTTCAAGTTGGATTTATAGAATTACCCATAATTATGTAATAGATCATCATAGAAAAGAAAAAAGATGATTAGATATTGTAGATATAGAAGATGATGATTTGTTTTTATTTTTGATTGATCCTAATAATATTGAAGAATGATTAGATAAAAAAATACTTTGAGAAAAAATACATGAAATTTTAAATAAACTTGATTTTAAGTATAGGGAAGTTTTAATTTTATATTTTTTAGAAGAAAAAAAATATAAAGAAATTAGTGATATTATAAAAAAGCCAATTAATACTGTTTCTACATTATTAAACAGGGCAAAAATTCAATTTAAATCTTTAGCTCAAGAAAGTGAATTAAAAGATTTAGTAAAAAATTTAAATTAAAATGAACTAAAAATATTAGTTTTGTCGTATAAGTAAATATATAAATAAAAATTAAATTATGAAAAATAATTTTGAAGATAAAATTTTAAAAAAAATAAAACAAAAAAATGTAAAACCGATTCCGCGTTGGCATTTCTTGCTTAAAGATTATTCGTCTTTATCACTTTTTGTTTGATTAATAATTCTATGAGCCTTAGGTGTTGGTGTTATTGTTTTATTTCTAGTAAATACTGATTGGGATATTTATAAGTATTCATGAAAAAATATATTTTCGTATACATTTTCAATAATTCCATATTTTTGGTTAATATTTTTAGTAATATTAACTCCTTTAGTTTATCTTAATTTTCGTCATACACCAAAATGATATAGATATAGAGCATCATTAATTTTCACTTGAGTTTTTATTAGTTTCATAATCTTAGGCTTTATTATTTATGCTTCTTGATTATCTAATAGTGTAGAAAAGAAATTAGTTGAAATTTCTCCTTTATATTCTTCACATTCAGAAATGCATTTGAAACATATGTGGATGTATCCTGAATGAGGTTTATTAGCAGGATTAATTATTGAAGGGAGTGAAAAAGAAATAACTATTAGAGATTTAAATGGTAAAGTTTGGAATATTGATATTAAAAATACAATTTGGACTAATTGAGGAAAAAATAATTTACAAGAAAGGATTAAAATTATAGGTAAAAAAGTATCTGATGATTTATTAATTGCCAAAGAAATACGTTCATGGACTGGTATTGAATGTAATATGAAATATAACACAATGTATGGGATAAGTCATGATGAGGTTATGAAAAACATGTATATGGATCAGAATAATTGAACGATGAAATAATAAATAATAATTTTTTTGAAATAAAAATAACACTTTCAGCGTATTCATAAAGTAGAAGCTTAAAAAAACTGAAAAGTTTCTAAGTGATAAAATTTTAATATTTAATTA
>JASFZI010000084.1:0-5251 GCA_045107135.1 Candidatus Altimarinota bacterium | reverse complement strand
TCACTTCATTGCCCCATTAATATATCACTTTCTGTAATAGATCATACTCAAGCATGTATAACTTGAACTGTCGTTTCAGGAGTTGATAACTTTAATAATGCTCATCTAATAGCTTCTAATGCCCCATTAGTATTAGCTTTTAATATAATTTTTAATTGTTTTAAATTTCATGCTTTTATTTTTGACATTAATAATGCCAATCATGTAGCTCATAATTCTTTTTGTTTTTGAATAAGTGTTTTATATTCTTCTGTTTTATGTTTAGCTAATTCAACCGATTTTACTGCTTGTAAAAAAGAACCTCAATCAACAACTTTATCCAGTCATACAATTAATGCTGGCTCTCAAGGAGTAACAAGTTTAACTCAAATATTATTATAATTTTTTAATATTTTTATCTTTCAATAAGAATCCTGACAAACTATATTATCTCATATATGAATAGTTCATGCATTTACTAATACTGTAGCTACAGGTCATAACTTACGATCTAGGTGTGATTCAACAATTGTAGCAATTCACGCTCTATCTGGATTTGCTTTCAATTCTTTCATTTCAGCTACTAGTAGAATAATTTCTAATAAATCATCAATTCAGAAACCTGAAATAGCTGAAACTGGAACCATAGGAGTATCTCACCCCCAATCTTCTGGTGTTAAACCATGTTCCGCCAATTGACCTTTTACATGATCAGGATTAGCTCATTCTTTATCCATTTTATTAATTGCAACTATTACTGGGATACCTGCTTCTTTAGCATGATTAATTGATTCTATTGTTTGTGGTTTTACTCATTCATCAGCAGCAACAACCAAAATAGCAATATCAGTTAATTTAGCTCATCTAGCTCTCATAACCGTAAACGCTTCATGTCCTGGTGTATCTAAAAATGTTATTTTACCACTATCTAATTCTACTTGATAAGCTCATATACTTTGAGTAATTCAACCAGCCTCTCAAGAAGCCACCTTAGCTTTTCTAATATGATCTAAAAGAGAAGTTTTACCATGATCTACATGTCACATGATAGAAACAACTGGAGATCTTGGTTTTAATTTTGTTTTATCATCTTCCTCTAAAAAGTCTGAAATGTTTCATGACATAATATCCTCAACAGAAGCTCAAGAAGATGAACTTTTTTCTAATTTAACATCAAATGCTTCAGCTACGATTGAAGCTGAATCATAATCTATTTTTGAATTAATATTCACCATCATTCCATTTTTCATGAATTCTGCCATAAGCATAGGCAAAGTAATTCAAATTTTTTCTGATAGTTCTTTTAATGACAAAATTTCAGGAACAACTACGGTTTCTCCTTTTCTTTCAACTAAATTTTGTTTAATATCTTCTACATTTTTTTCTTCTTTTTTGTTTACTTTATTAGATCTAACAAATGTAATATCTTTCTTAGTATGAAATTTAAATCTTCATCTTGTTCTTCTATCTCATCATGCTAACTTTGATTTTTTAGCATCTTTATTATATGAAGTATTAGATCATTTATATTTATTCGCTCAAAACCTTTTTGTTTGATCATCTGATCAAGTATTTCTTAACTTAAATTTAACTCAACCAATTGTTCATGATTCACCTGAAGTCCTTTTTGATCTATCAACATAATTAGGGTCCCCCTTCTTTACAATAGTAAACTTCTTTGGAGTATTATCTCTTTTAATAATAGTAAATTTTTTAGGTGCATTATCTCTTCTAACATTATCTTTTTTAACGTTATCTCTTTTAACATTATCCCTTTTAATAACCTCTATTTTTTGTACAAATCATTTTGATTTTGGTGAATTGTTTTTTGATATATTTTTTTTATTAATATTTTTATTTCAATAATCTTTTTTTTCACCTGATGAAATAACCCCTTCATTTTTAGGGATTATCTTTGCTTTTTTAACTATGATTTTTTTCTTAACAACTATTTTAGGTTTTTTTCCTTTTCCATTGCTATCGCCCCTATCTCATGACGAATCAATTTGTGAATAATAATCATCTACTACTTTTTTGTCTGGCATTATTAAAATTACTGAATAAATAAAGAAAATATTTGCTGTAGGATAAGTGTTTTTTTATAAAAGTCAAAAAAATATAAAAACTTGTAAAAATATATTTTTTTATTAATCTTTTCTTAAATTATATATAATAAGAAGAAAATATGCAAAATGATATAAAAGCATTAGTTTGAGAGTTTTTTGATAAATTAAATATAAAGATTGACTCTTTAAAAGTTAATAATGTGGAAGAATCTAATATTTATAATATTAAAATAGAAACTGAAGAATCAGGATTGCTTATTTGACCTAATTGAAAAAACCTAAACGTAATTGAAAATATATTAAAACTAATGTCCTCAAAAAAAATTTGAGAAAGAATTAAGCTTCATATAGAAGTTAATGATTATATAAAAACAAAAGATGATAGATTATTTGATTTTATTAAATCAAAAATTAGATTTATAGAAAAAACAGGGAAAGATGTTCAGTTACCCTTCTATTCTTCATATGAAAGAAAAAAAATTCACTGATTTGTTTCTGAAATGTGAAAAAAATCAATTTATACAAAAAGTATTTGAGAATGAAAAGAAAGAAGATTGTATATCTGTAAACAAGAACAAAAGCTTACTATAGATATAGATTGAGATGATATTTAAAAAAATTAAAATATAAAAATGAAAAAAATAAATAAGAGATTAATAAGTATAAGCTTATTAATATTAATAATATTTGGGTTTTACCAAATCAACTGATTAAATTATAATAAACATATTGAAATAAAAAGAAGTTTCATTGAACATCCAGAAAATTTACCTACAAAAGAAACTGCATTAAATAGTTCTTTTTGATTTAAAAATCTTAGAGCTGATATTTATTGGCTAGAAACAATACAGTATATTTGATGAAATGCCATATGATCTGAGTATAAAAAATATTTATTTCAAATGATTGATTTAATTACTGAATTAAATCCATATTTTGAACACCCTTATTCTATTGGTCAATTATTATTACCAAGTTATAACCAAAGATATGAAAATCTCTCAAATGAAGAACAACAAAGAAATACAGATGAGGCTATCAAATTATGATTAAAATGAATTTCAAACTTCTGTGATCCTGAAAAAATTGAGTTAATAAAAAATGAAGATAATCTTCAAAAAATATGGACAGAAGAAAAATTTAAAGATCCATGTTCAGAATATAATATTCCATATTATCTAGCTTACGTTTACTATTATTATAAAAATGATCCTGGAAATGCTGCAGATTATTATAAAATAGCAAGTGCTATAGAAGACTGATTGTCATGATCAAGAGTAATGGCTGCAATCATGTCATGAAAATGATGAAACAGAGAAAAATCATACTTTATGTTTCTAAATATAGCTCAATTTATAGAAACTGAAGATGAGGTCTGCTTAGAATTTGCATCAAATTTAGAACAAGTTTGAGCAGAAATATTTATAAATAAAAGAGTTGCTCTTAATTGAGAAATTCTTAAAAATATTTGAAATACTAGGTCAAAAATATTCTGAGAATTTTCTGAAGAAGTTGAAGAAGAAATATTATCTGATACAAAATGTGGAAATTATTTAAATAAAGCTATTCGTGAAATTAATTTGGAATATATAGAAAGAGCTAATAAAATTTATGAAGAAAAAAACTGAGAACCAAGTATAAATGCAAAAGAATTATTTGATGACTGATATATGGATTATCTTCCTGTTGATTTCCAACAATATGAGGACTACTGAATAATATATGAATACAATACTGATATATGAAATTATGATTATAGAATGTGAAATTATAATTAACAAAAAAACTAGATTTAAAATCTAGTTTTTTTGTTCATTCATAAAACTTGCCAATTTATCATTTTTTAATATAATCCACCGAGTTAATTTATAATTAAAAAATTGCTCATGAAAATAGAGAAAAACTTACTTCCAAATTCAATTGTAGAATTAGTTGTAGAAGAAAACATTAATGGAGTTGTAAAATATAGAAAACATGCTTTGGCACATTTAGAAAAAAATGCAGATATAAAAGGTTTTAGAAAAGGTGCTAAAATTCCTGAAAATATTTTAGTTAGACAATATTGAGATGAATATATTAATAAAATGGTAATTGATTTTGCTATTGATGGTATTTATAGAGCAGCTCTTAGTAAGGAAAAAATTATGCCTGTTGCTCAAGCAGAAATTAAAGAAATTCTAAGTGAATCTCCTCTTAAATTTAAGATCCATATTGAAGTATTCCCTGCAATAGAAATTGATTCTAAATACAAAAAAATAAAATTAAGTAAACAAAAAATCTCTGTATCAGCCGCTGAAGTAAAAGCTGCAATAGAAGAAATAGAAACTAAATTTACAAAATTTGAAGAAGCTACTGATAAAAAAGCTAAGGCTAAAATGTGAGATAGAATTACTATAGATACTGAAGGTTTTGAAAACGGAAAAAAACTTGAAAATACTACTATGGTGGAATATCCACTAGTATTAGGAACAAATATTTTAGTTCCTGGTTTTGAAGAACAAATAGTTGGAGCTATTACTGGTGATGACTTAGAACTTCCTGTAGATTTTCCTAAAGATTATCATAATACTGGATTTGCTGGTAAAAAAACAACTTTTAAAGTAAAAGTTAAAAAAATAGAAAAAGCTGTTAAACCAGAATTTACACCTGAATTCATAGAACAATTAAGAGGTAAAAAACTTGATTTAGCTGAATTTAAAAAATTAATTAAAAAAGAAATTACTGAAACTAAAGAAGCTAACGCTAGAATTGAAGAAGAAACTAAACTAATTGATGAATTAGTTAAGGTTACAAAAATGGAAATAGGTAATAATTTACTTAAAAATCATACTGAAAAAGTTTTTACTGAAATCAAAGAAAATATTACTAAAGATGGTATGAAAGTAGCTGATTATTTAGAAAGCTTAAAAATGGATGAAGAACAATATAAAGAAGTAAATGTTAAACCTATTGCATTAAAAAGATTACAAGGAGAATTAATATTACACAAATTAGCTGAACTTGAAAAAATAGAAATAACTGAAGCTGAAGCTAATAAAGAAATTGATATAATTCTTGCTAAATTTGGTTCTGAAGATGTTTTAACTAGATTAAAAAAATTATATGTTCCTGGAACAAAATATTATGAAGAATTAAAACAAAGAATTGGTTATAGAAAACTAATTGATTCATTTTTCGAAACAGAAAAAAAATCTAAATAAAAAAAA
>JASFZI010000083.1:0-8688 GCA_045107135.1 Candidatus Altimarinota bacterium | reverse complement strand
ACATATCACTTATTCTAACACTATCTCTAGAAGACTCAGAATATCATTGCATTGATACAAATGCGATTGTTCATAAAATAGCTAAAATAGTAATTACAACTATTAATTCAACTAATGTGAATGCTTGTTTCTGTTTATTCATAATTATTATTTTTATATTATTAATATAATTATATTATTTAAAAAAAGCTAAAAAAAAAATTTTTTTATTTTTTTAGCTTGATTATTTTATTTTTTATTTTTTAATTAAATTTATTTCCCCTCAACTTCATCTTCTTTATTTTCATTCATTATTTCGTTTAATTCATTCCAAATTTCTTTTGGTATATTTTTTGCTATTTTTACAGCAGGATAATTTTTTGCTGCTAAGAATGGGCCCCTTCTAGAATTTTTAACAACCAATTCTTCTCACGATTCCTTATCTATTAATAATCACTTAGCTTCTAATAATTTTTCAAGTAATTCTTCTTTTTCATTCTTTATTTTTCATATCCATTTAACTTTTGGATACTCACTCGATGTTAAAAAAGGTCAAAATTTACCAGTTTTTACGATAATCGTTCAAGGAGTTCATTCAGGACAAGGTTTTCATTCGTATTTTGCTTTCAAAGCATCAAGTGCATTTTTTTCTTCTTCAGGCTGATCAATAAAATCGCATTCAGGATATCACGAACATCAAATAAACTTCCCTGCTTTTGAATATCTATAAATTAAATCTTTTTTACATTTCGGACAAGCTTTTCAAACTTTTTCAATTACTTTTTCAGCATTTGCTCATGCATTTTCTAAATCTTTTTTAAGAGTAGACTCCCGAAAACCACTAAGCATTTCTTCAAATTTTTCTTTTCATTCTGCCACTCTATCAAAATCACCTTCTACATTCTTAGTGAATTTATATTCCATCATTTTTTTGAAATATTTCTCAAGAAAATCTGTAACAGTAAATGCTATATCAGTTGGTTTAAGGTGCTTTTTTTCAAATTTTTCTATATATCATCTATCTATAATAGTTGAAATTGTTGGAGCATAAGTAGATGGTCTACCAATTCCCTCTGCTTCAAGTTTTTTTACTAATGATGCTTCAGTAAACCTTGCTGGTGGTCTAGAAAATAATTGATTAGCCTCCATAGAATTACCTGGTAATATTTCTCAAATTTCAATATTAGGCAAAGTAGAAGCATCTTCATCATCATCATGTTCATCATCTGTTCACTCAATATACAATTTCATAAATCACTCAAACTTAATAACTTCTCATTTAGTTATCCATGATTGATTTGGTGATTTTTTTGGTGAAAAAGTAAAAGTTGTAACCTCAATAATTGCATCCTTCATTTGTGAAGCAAGTGTTCTTTTCCATATAAGAGTATATAGTTTTAATTGTTGTGGTTCTAATACTTTTGATAGACTTTCAGGTGTTCTAGATAACTCTGTTGGTCTAATTGCCTCATGAGCTTCTTGGGCTCATGCTGATTTTGTAACAAAGTTTCTAGATTTATAATACTCATTACCAAATTTTGATATAATTTCTTTTTTAGCTTCTCATTTAGCTAATTCAGAAAGATTTACACTATCAGTTCTCATATAGGTAATCAACCCCTGTCTTTCTCAATTTCATAAATCCATTCATTCATACAATCTTTGAGCAACCATCATTGTATGCTTAACTCAAAAACCAAATTTTCTTGCAGCTTCTTGTTGTAAAGTTGAAGTAGTAAATGGAGCTTGAGGAGATCTTTTAGAGTCTTTTTTTATACTATCAACTAATTTGAAATTAATTTCTGAATCAGAAGTTAATAATGTATTTCATTTTTTATTTTTTCATTCTTTTAATAATGTGATATCATCAAACAAAGTTGATAATACTTTTTCAACATCTTCTTTTGATAATAATTTTTTAACTTTTCAATCAATTTTTGATAAAGTAGTTTTAAATTTATTCTTTCATTTGTGAGTTAAAATAACCGATATTTTCCATGATTCAACTGGTTTAAATGCGATTATTTCCCTTTCTTTCTCAACTATTAATTTTACAGCAACTGATTGAACTCTACCTGCTGATAATCATTTTCTTATTTTTTTCCAAAGAACAGGACTAACTTTATATCAAACAAGTCTATCTAATAATCTTCTTGCTTGTTGAGCATCAACTAATCACATATCAATAGTTCATGGATTATTAACAGCAGCAATTATCGCCTTCTTTGTGATTTCATGAAATACTATTCTTTTAGTAGTGCTTGGATCTAGTTTTAATGCGTGACATAAGTGCCATCAAATTGCTTCTCATTCACGATCCTCATCCGTCGCTATCCAAACTTCAGAAGATTCTTTTGCTAATTTTTTTAAATTATTAACTGTTTTTTTCTTTTCATCACTAATTATATATTCTGGCTTAAAACCATTATCTATATCTATTCAAAGTGATTTTATTGGAAGATCTCTAATATGTCACATTGATGCTACAACTTTATAATCTGGTCACAAAAATTTTTCAATAGTTTTTCATTTTGCAGGTGATTCAACAATTACAAGATTTTTAGCCATATTTTTATATTTTTATTAAAATTAATTTAGAGTTATTTATATGATTATAAAAAAATAAGTCAAAAAAAATTAAAAAGTAATTAGAAAAATCTAACTACTTTTTAATGAAAAATATTTATATTTAGTTATAAAATTAAATATTTATAACATTTTTAACTAAGTTTTTATTATCATGAGGAAACTTGTAATTTTCCATATATCTTGCAATAGAATAAAATATTGACCACTCATTTAGTTCATCATAAAAAAACGAATTTCAATTATTTTTGATAGGATTAAATTCCTTAAGGATTGCTGACATATGATTATTTCTGATAATAATTGGAGTAACACCTCATTCAATATAGTTATTTAAATTTGTAATTTCATCATCACAAACCATAAAATCGAATCAAGCTATAAGTGAGTTATCAAGCTCTCATGTTATAACAAGATTATTATATTTTTTTTCAGTATCAGCTCATTCTGAATAAACAACAAAACCACAGGGTAATTTTTTTAATCATTCAATTAATTCCTTAGTTAAATTATTATTTGATAATTTAATTAATCATAAAGGTTTATATTTTAATAGTAAACCTAATAATTTCTTCAATTTTATGCTATTCTCCCTTTTTTCCGTAAAAACAGTAGTTATGTTCATGGAATGCATGTAAATATTAAACTTAATATAAGTCTATCATATTAATATATAAAAATACAAATAATAATTTCATATAAATTATTTATTGAGAGATGCTAAGAATTTGTTATTTAATTATTTATAATTATAATCTGAAAAATTAACAATAAAAAAATGAAAGATTTTTGGAAAAAACAAATAGAAAAAAATTGAAAATTAGTTTTACTTGCACCAATGGATTGATATTGAGACAGTGCATATAGACAATCAATGAAAAGAATTGCACCTGAAATAATATGTATCTCAGAGTTTTATAGTGCAGATTGACTCGTTCATTCAAAATTACTTGCAGATACAGTTTTACCACATACAGAAAACGAAAATCCATTAATTATACAAATCTTTTGAAAAAATCCAGAAATGTTCGCTAAAGCAGCAAAAATCATAAGTAATCCTAAATATAATATTGCATGAATTGATATAAATATGTGATGTCCAGCAAAAAAAGTTGTAAGAAGCTGACATTGAAGTGGATTATTAATAAATATTGAAACTGCATTTGAAATAGTTAAAACAATTAATGAAGCAACAGATTTACCAATTTCTGTAAAAACAAGACTAGGTTTTGATTGAGACAAAAATTTAATAGATTTTTGTTTAGGTTTAGAAAAAGCTTGAGCAAGTATGATAACAGTTCACTGAAGAACAACTAAGCAGGCTTATACATGATATGCTAATTTAGAGCCAATATATGAACTAAAAAAACACTTAAAGATACCAGTTATAGGTAATTGAGATATAATGAACTATGATGATGGAATGAAAAAAGTTAAAAATCTTGATTGATTTATGATTGGTAGGTGAAGTTTTTGAAATCCTTGGTGTTTTCTACCATGAGAACAACATCCAACTCTAGATGATATTTTATCACAAATGGAATTTCATGCACTCAAATTAGTAGAAACTAAGTGAGAACACAAAGGTAGCCTAGAAATAAGAAAACATCTAGTCCAATATTTAAAAAGCTTTCCATGAGCAAAAGCCTTCAGGAAAAGATTAGTAACAACAGAAAGCTATGAAAATACTAAAAATGTAATAAATGAGATAAGAGAAAATTTTAAAAATAATTTAGGTAAAAGACCAGGATTAGGAGAAATAAGAAAAGAAGACTAAAAAGTCTTCTTTTCTTATTAAAATGCTTCTGGAATATTAACATTTCTTTCTATTTCATGGAATTTTTGATTATTTTTATTAAAAAATAGTTCAATATTTCATATTGGTCAATTTCTGTTTTTTCTCATAAAAATTTCTGTAATTCATTTTTTTTCTGTAAATTCATCATAATATTCTTCTCTATATATCATCAAAATCATATCTGCATCTTGTTCAATAGAACCAGACTCTCTTAAATCAGACATAATAGGTCTCTTGTCAGGTCTTTGTTCTACAGCTCTTGATAATTGTGATAGAGCAATTATTGGAACATTTAATTCTCTTGCTAGAGATTTAATTCATCTAGATATTTCAGATATTTCCTGTACTCTATTAAGAGAATTTCAATTACTCATTAATTGTATATAATCTATTACTATCAAATCTAATCATGATTCTATCTTAAGTCTTCTACATTTTGATTTCAAATCAGTTAAGCTTCATCCAGCTGAATCGTCAATATAAATATTTGCATTTGAAAGTCTTTCCATAGCTTCTCATATTTTTGCAAATTCACTATCTTCAAGCTCTCATTTTGCAAGTTTCCAACTATCTATTTCCATAGCTGAAGCAATCATTCTATCAGTTAATTGCTCTTTACTCATTTCTAAAGAAAAAATAGCAACATTTTTTCAATTAAATCAAACATTCTGAGCTATATTTAAAGCAAAAGCTGTTTTTCACATTGATGGTCTAGCAGCTAATATTACCACATCTCATCATTTCAATCATCACGATTTATTATCTAAATTTTTAAATCATAATTGTAATCTATGCGATTTAATCAATTCAGGATTTTCATGAATTTCTGCAAATTCCTCATATCTTTGAGTTAATATATCATTGATATGTGTTAATTTGTTTTGAATAAAAACTTGAGTAACGTTAAAAACTGATTTTTCTGTTTTTTCTAATAAATCATTAATTGGTTGATCTTCATCATATCAATAAGAAATAATTTCATTTCAACATTTTAATAATCACCTTAATACTGACTTATTTTTAACTATTTGAGCGTATTCAAAAATATTAGCTGTAGTTGGGACTATTTCAGTCAATTCTGCCAAATAAGTCATTCATCATATTTTATCAAGCATCTTTTTGTCATCTAATTTTTCCTTTACAGTAATTAAATCAATTGGTTTATTTAGTTTATATAAATCAAAAATAACCTTAAATATAGTTGTATTTACATCGTTATAAAAATCTTCTGCCTTAAGCATATCTCAAATAGTAAGAAAACAATCTTTATCTATTAAGATACTTCAAATAACAGATTGTTCTGCTTCTTGTGAATGTGGAGGAACTTTTAACATTTATTAAATAATAATTAATAATAAAATTTAAAATAGACTATTAAAAAAAACATAAAAGTAAATACAAACTGTACACTTTTATGTTAATAAGTAGTTGTGTTGAAAACTTGTAAATTATAAATTGTTAAAAACAATATTAATAAATTATTTATTTTTTTGTTTGTCTTTTGATTTATCTTTTGACTTTTCTTTAGATATTTCCTTTGCTTTTATTTTTGCGATACTTTCTTTTGCTCTAGTATTATAAGGTTGAAGATCTAGAATTCTTCTATAAGCTATTTTTGATTCTTCAACTCTTCACAGTTCTCTTAATGTTTTTGCCTTCATAAATAACTTATCTACATTTCTTGGTTTTCATACAAGAAAAAGATTAACATATTTTAATGCTTTTTTATAAGTCTTCATATTATATGTTAATTCTGAAAGAAGATCAATTACTTCATCATCAGACTGTTTTTTATTATGAATTTGTTCATATATTTTTAATGATTCTTTTAATTTATTTTGCATAGCAAAAATATATCAGAGTTTTTTCATTACCTCAAAATCTAATTTTAAAACTTCAAGTAGATCCTTGTATATGTACTCGGCATTAATATAATTATGCTCCTTTTCATAAATAGAAGCTAATTCTAAATTTAATTCTCTATTACGCTTATCTAAACTCAATCATTCTACAATTAAGTTCCTAGCTGTATCAAAATATCATTTTCAAGAATTTACCTTTACCCTCTTTAGTATATCAGCAATTTTCTGTTTATCTTCTTCAGAAACCTTAGTTTTTGTCTTTTTTATTGAATTAGTATCTTTATTCTTACTATTTAAATGCACTTTATTTAAAGTAGTTTTTTCAGCAGGTATATTTCTTGATTTAGTATTTTTTTTAACCTTAAAATACGTAGGATATAATCTTATTGATAAATAGTATATAATATATAAAAATGAAGATATAAAAATAAATATCTCAATTTTTATAAAAAAAAGATTTTCCATAAAATTTATTAGTAAAAAAAATTAAATTTATGGAATATATTTTAGGACTTTTTTTATATTAATCAACTTAAAATACTTCATATTTTCATCAAAGTCATTTTTTTATTAAATTATTTATTTCCATCATACTTAATTTAAAATTTATAGTTGCAATATCTAAACCAATTTCATATATCAATTCATCAATAGTTTTACTTTCTAAAATTAAAATATTATAAATTTCTTCTTCTATTTTATCAGCAAATTTTATTTTTTTGTCATTTTTAGATATTCATGAATTTCAAATATTATATTCAACTAAAATATCATCTGAAGATGTAACTAATTTTGCCATTCATCTTCTAATTAACATATTACATCATACACTATTTGCTTTATTTATATCACCAGGAATAGCAAATAAATCTTTTCATAAGTCTAACGCTAAATTTGAAGTAATTAACGTTCAAGATTTTTTTTGTGCTTCAATAATTAAAACCCCTACAGATAATCAAGCAACTATTTCATTTCTTACAGGAAAATTATATGGATTTCATACTTCTCACACTGGAAATATTGATATTATTCATCATCAACTTTTAACTATATCATAATATAGTTTTCTATTCCCTGTTGGGTAATCAATATCAATTCAAGTTCATATAATAGAAATAGTTTTATTTCAGGCATTAAGAGCAGAAATATGGCCTGCAGTGTCACATCATGCAGCTCAACCAGATACTATCGTAAAATAATTTGACACATTTCAAACAATTTTTTCAATTGAGTTTTTTCAATAAGAAGTTATTTTTCTAGCTCAAACAACTGCTAATTTTGGAGAATTATCAATTGTTCATCTAAGATAAAATAAAAAAGGGACATTGTGTATTTGTTTTAATAAATCAGGGTAAAGTTTATCATTAATTGTAATAATTTTCACGTCCCTATAATTTAATTTTTTTTCTAAATTTGATAATTTGTATTTTTCTTTATTTTCAAGAATATATTCAATCTGTTTTGAGTTAAATCAAAGTAATTTAAGATTATTAAAAGATAATTTTTCATAAAATTCCTTATAATTAATATTTGACTTAAAAGCCAAATGAAGTTTTTTGTGCCCTAATCAAATTTTATGCAACATTGCAAGATACAATTTTTCTCCCATAAAAAATACTTAAGTAATAATATTATATACAATATATATACTTAAGTATTTTTAGCAAGTTTAATTTTTTTATAATTCAATTTTTCAAGTTTTATATATACTGTTAGATTCATTTTTTAATCTAAGAAAAAATAAATACGTAAATATTATTACAAAAACACTTCAAATTGTGTTTATTATATTATTTATAAAACCTGAAATCAAATGTGATCAAACAGAAAACTGAGAAACTATATTCATAATATCTTCAATTGATTTAATTGATGTATAATCAATTCAATTATAATAAAATATTTTAAATAATCATCAAGCAAATAATCAAAAAAGAAAAATAATAATTCATAAAAGCAAAAAATTTCAAACAATTCTAAACCAATTGTTTGTAGTAATATTTATAGAATTTAAAAAATCATCTTTTTTAAAACTATCATGATTTACAGCAGAATAAATAGAAAATTTTGCTTTTACTCATCTATATAATGCAAAAAACATAAACAATATTCATCATAATACCATCAACACACTTCAAATTTGTATAAATAGATCATTTGAAAAATAATATCAAGCATTAAAAAATATTCAACCAAGTATAAATATACTTGCTGGAATTAATGCAACATAGGAAAAGATATACCAATAAGTTTTAAATGAACTGGTTAATCTTGAAAATCAATATTTTATGTTTTTTATAACTGTTACATTATCTCATTCAGATGCTTGCTTAATACTTTTTATTAATCAAAGCAATATAGGAATATATAAAATAAGATAAACTATAAATAAAACCATTCAGATGGCAATACCTATAACTATATAAGAATTATTTAATAAAGTATGTTAGTAGACCTGCTAAT
>JASFZI010000082.1:0-4170 GCA_045107135.1 Candidatus Altimarinota bacterium | reverse complement strand
AACATTTTTAAAACTTTTCGTGCATTATATTAGCAACACAAATTATAAAGGAAAACCAATGCTAAGAACAAATGATGGAGTCATTTTATCAGAAGATGAGCTAAATGAACTAACCGAGGATATACAAAAAGCATACGATAATGAATCGGAAACAGAACTTAAAAAACTAGGACTTGAAAGAAAAGACAAAAACGCTTTTATTAATTTTCCACTATTGTTCCACACTAAAAATAAAGATTTACAAGATAACTTTGTGCAAAAAACATTCACAAGGTTTAACGCAAGAATGCGAGCTAGAAGAAAGATAGATCCCACAAATAAAAACCTCACTCACTATGAGAAAATTATAAAAGGAACAGTAAAAAATAGATACAAAAAATATCTTCTGGCAAACAATCCTAGTAAAAATTATTATAGTGCAAAAAGTATATTAAATTATATGTTTGGTAAATATGTTCATAGGGAAAACAAAAGTGCTGATAAATCAACTTGGGAATTTGAAAAACCACGATATATAAAAAAATATTCGCCATTCGTTAAAAAGCAAATGGCTACTATCCGCTCTCATCACCATCAATTTAAAAACACCAAAGAGGTCAAAAAATTTACAGATGAGTTTAGCAATGGAATATATGAAAATAAATTCGATATGGATATATTAATTCGATATATTGCGGCTTCAGATAAGTTCAAAGCAGATGAAGAAGATATGGAAACTTTAGGAGATATACTTAAAATTGTATTGAAGCCTCAATATGATGATAATGAAGATACAATAACTTTTAATGCAAAAGCATTAGAAAAGTACTTAGATAACATTAAAAAAGATGTACTAAATAATAATTTATATTAAATATATATTGTTCTAATAATAAAAAACTTTAACTATAATTGTTTTTAAATAAAATGTTCATATATCTTTAATGAAAAATATTAAAGATTAAATAAAAAACATTAGCGATTTAATCAATTTTATTGAAAAGATATTAGATGTTTACTTAAAAATTTATAATGATAGCATAGAATTTTATTTAAAACGCTACGTTATATCGTTTCTATAGATTCCGCTTTTTTTGTTTTAAATGAAAAATAGCAATGATTTTGTTATTAATAAAAGTTTCAGTACAATTATTATAAAATGCTTAAAAGTAATGATTTATGTTAAAAAAAATTGCTTATAGAATACAAATGAAGGAAAACTATGAAAAAAATATTATTCAGTTGTTTATTATTAAGCAGTTTGTTTGCGGACACTTCAAAAGTAAGAATTGATAAAATAATAAGTGAAGGTAATTGTAAATCTTTTTATAATTCAATTATGCCAATTAATGCAAGAAGTCTTATTTATAATGCAGATGTAACTAGTAAAGTACTAGAAAAGGGTAAATAAGTATTATGTTATAACAATAATTAAATATGCTAATGATAGACAATTTAGCTGTGTTAATGTAAAAATAAATAATAAACTTCATTTATTAGAAATGGGGATTTTTGATAGTAAAAATACACCAATTAAAACATTTCTCTTTGATGATATGATAAATGGGGTTTATTAATAGTAAATGACATAATTTCTTTTTTTTAATACGATAGAGAAAATAGCAAGAAATTTCAAATGTATCACTATTTATATTATTTAAGGTTAATATCTATATAATCTCTGGTATTAAATAGTTGTATCTAAGTTTTTATGAAAATTACCAAGTAAGTCTAATCTATAAAATAAGCTTTCAAAACTTTTTAAAAAACTAAGATTTAAATATACCTATTTATCAAAAATTGATAAATTTGGTTGAAATAATCAAAATAAGGAAAAGAAATGGCTATGATAAATTGTCCAGAATGTAATGAAGAAGTAAGTGATAGTGCCTCAAAATGTCCAAAATGTGGGTTTCAAATTAATAAATCAAAAAGAAGCATATTTGGTAAGACAATAAAATGGAGTTTTATTTTATTTAATATACTGATGCTGTGGTGGCTTATTGGTGGTGTTGGTTCAGTAACAGAGGGAATGGACGCAATGAGTGAAGCTCAAAAAACAGGAACAGCTGTTGGTGCAGGGTTAGGTGCAATGATGATTATGACTATATGGGTAATGGGAGATATTATTTTAGGCTTATTTGTATTGTTTACAAGACCAAAATCATAAGGAATTTAAAAGATGATAAAAATATTAATAGCAATTTGCATAACTGCAAGTTTATTAAATGCAAGTGATTTTGTACATCCACTCGACTTCAAAAATACAAAAGCTGAAAAAGAAAAAGTAATGAAATTCATAGTGAATAATGTCAAGACAACCTACAGTCAAATTGGAATGGGAGATCCATCAACTTTAAGAATGATGGAAAGACAAGAATTATCATCATTTAAGAAATTAACTAAAGTTAGAAAGAGAAAATTATTAGATTCAGTAATTAATCAATATTGTAATATAGGTATGTGTAATTACAATACAATTAAAATGATGTATGATCAACAAGAGAAAGCATCAAATGAAAAATTAAGTTGGTAAAAATATTTGATACAACAAAACTTTGGAGAGAATAAATGCCCTCGGCGATTTTAGAATTTTCTGATAAACTATCAGTAGAAACTTACAAGAGTTGAATAACTGCTAAAGGCATTTATTTCTCAAGTCAGCCGTTAGGCATAAAAGATACAGTAAACATAAAAATTAATATAAAGTATAAATATGGACAAATTTGAGCATATACATTTTAATAATCCTCAAGATTTAATTTCATTTTTAACACCAGAAAATAAAATTTGGGGTGGAGAACAAAATCATTGGATTTTTAGAGGACAAGCTCAGTCTGACTGGGGATTGCATCCTAAACTTACAAGAGAAATAATTAATGATGAACATACAGATAAAACAAGAAATAGTTTTTATTGGTATGAGAATCATATATTAAATAATTTCATAAATCAATGTAGAGAAGCTGGGCTGGAACTACCTATAATTCAAAAAAATCATCAAGATATTAGTATGCTTAATTTTGATGAGCAACTTCATATTTCAGCTCTTGGACAGCACTATGGACTTCCCACACGCTTGTTAGATTGGACTGAAAATCGTTATAATGCTATATTTTTTGCACTAGATATAATAAACCATTTTAAAAAATATTCAAAAACAAGTGATTTGTCTATATGGTGTTTAGATACACAATATACCGAACTAGATGGATTACCTCTTCTAATTGAAGGAAATAAATACTCTTTGAAAAAATTTAATCCACTATTTCATGGAAATAAAAATGCTCTATCTCAATTAGGTGTTTTTACTTATATGGAAAGTAAATTTGATAGAACAAGAGAAAATAATCATGTTGATGTAATTAAAGCTACTCTTGATAAGAATACTGCAGACATTAATCATTACGATTTGAATTTTGTATTAAATAATGGTAAAATTAATTTTAATAATCGAAGAAAAAACTATACAATTGGATATAAATTAACTATTTCTAGAAAATATTTTAATTTTTTAGAATCTTGGTTAAGAAATAGATTTATAACATATCATAATCTTTTTCCTAGTTATCAAGGTGCAGTTATTAATTCAACATATATTTGGAATTGTTTACTTAGACAGGATGGAGCTCAAAGCTTAAAAACAAAGAAACATTCCTAAAAAAATAATAATTACTTGAAAATATATAGGCATAAGCCTAACAAATCCTCATATAATAATAACTAGCAATTAAGCTATCATAAACCTAGAGAGTTTTAAACATATAATATGTCGGACAAAACATAAATCAGCTAGTTTTCTTAAACGAAAATTTTATCTAGATTCACTACTAGTCAGATAGTTATACTACAAATTTTAGTGGCGACTGAATCGGTTATGGGTGGCATAAATGATAGACACCACAAAACTCATAGATGATGCTATATAACTTGACTATATATCAGGATTAAAACTACCAAAAGATAAAACATATATTACGACCATAATTAATCCGATACCTAGAAAGTAACACTATAACTACAAATATACATTTCATATATAATTTTAGATATAATAAATAAAAAATTAATTTTTAATAAAATTTGTTAAATAAAAGGTCACGATAAATAATGGCAAAAGCTAAAGCAACAAAAAAACAAAAGTCTATGGAAGAGACTCTTTGGGAAAGTGCAAATAAACTTAGAGGTACA
>JASFZI010000081.1:0-3767 GCA_045107135.1 Candidatus Altimarinota bacterium | reverse complement strand
GATAAAACTAAAAAATATTTTTTGAATGCAGACATATTTATCCTTTAAATATATAAATATGATATCATAAATTATACTTAAATATAAAAATAAACTGATGTTATATATTCGTTAACCATTTATTTTCTAACGGTTCATTTTACTCTGTTACAATACTCTCGATGTCAAGAGTTACTTTACTCCTTGTCCAAATTAGTAAACTTCCTTGTTTTACTCTTGGCTTCGTTCTTTCTATAAAAAATTTCCTTTTTATTTTTAACTCACTATTCTAGAATCTTCATACTAACTAGTATTAATCCATCACGCCCTTCAAAGCTACAATTGAATACTTTGTATTGTCATCTGTTTAAGATGATAAGAAATGTGTGCAAAGTATAAATTTTATAGAAATCTATTTAACTCAAACTTGTAAAAATCATCAACTGATTCTTTGTACTTCTCAAATTCGTAACTTACACTAACATTTTTGAATTTATCAATTGATATATTGTCTATTTGACCATCTTCTTCTAATCTTGAAATCAAGCTTCCACTAAGCCCAATTTTTCTTAATTGAGATTTAGATATATCTGTAGTTCCATAAATATACAAGTTATATTCATCCTCATTAATTAAGTGATAATCATACATCATTGTAATGAATTTGTTTAGTTGAAAACTAACAAAATCATCTTCAATTTTTAATTTTACAATAGCCAAATTGATTAATTCCTTATCACTTTTAGTAGCTAAGTTTACATAAACTTCATTGCTTGAATTTGGATAAGGCTCTGTTGACCTAGATATTTCACCATATGTATTACCTACATAAAATTCTTGGCCTTGAGTTGTTTTTTTTCTTTGAGAAAAATATTCAAACATTTTATTTATATTTGTATTTAGATTATATTTATGAGAGTTACTGATATGCATTTCATAGTAGTTCCTCGCCTCAGAATTTGACAGCCGTTTAAACTCAAATTCTGTAATATTATTTTCTAATCCTTTAATAAATAAAATATGGATTTTATCCATCATTGTTAATTTTTTCCACTTGTCCTTTAAGTGATTAATTTTCTCTATAATTTTGAGAATATGCTCGATTGTAAGCTTGATATTTTTATAAATATCATAAATTCCTACCTCAATTAAATACTTTTTTATTGCATCAAAATCATTTTGGGGCTCCTGAATAATAAAATCTTCTTCATGTTTTATTTTTAATGGCTTTAGCTGGTCTTGGGTATTTAATTTGTCGAAATCAAACGATTCTAATGTGGGATTTTGAATTTTATCTTTAAATATTCTACTTCTTAATAACTCTATTTTTTTAGACATATTACTTTTTTGACGATTATATTTATTAGAATTAATAAAATGTATTTTCGGAACAAGTTTACTTAATGTATTTTCGCTTTTGAAAATTTCATTTAATCTATTAGCTCTACCGATTAAGTTAGTTAATTCTTTAGCTTGTAAGGAATGTGTATTTAAAATAAAAATTGTATCTATTGGAAAATTTATACCTTCTAAAATTACGGTATTTGCAATAATATATTTCAAGTCGCCAAGTTCTTTAAATTTGTATTCAAGATATTCTTTTATAAGGTCTGGAACCTTTCCATGAATATAGAGAAAGCCTTTTTTGACAAAGTCAACACAATAAAAGTCTTTGTGTATATTTTCTTCAAGGATTTTAGATAGCTCTATTAATTTCTCATTTTTAATATCAATTCGATAACTTAATGTTTTAGAGAAGTCTTCTATTTTCTTAGGAGAA
Organism: Candidatus Altimarinota bacterium; assembly: GCA_045107135.1. Classification (GTDB taxonomy): domain Bacteria; phylum Patescibacteriota; class Gracilibacteria; order BD1-5; family UBA6164; genus UBA6164. The sequence goes on along the minus strand of JASFZI010000081.1, from coordinate 2,008 downwards.
CGAATATAGAAAAAATTCTTTTTTTGAGCATTTTCTTTGATGTAGTCAATCTGGTTTTTATATTTATTTACAAAATAAAATTCATTTACAAATCTATTGTACTTATATACTTCATCATTAAGTCGATATTCGAAAATATCTGGTTCTTTGATATTAAAGTTTATTCTTTGTTCTTGAATTACTTGCTGATTAGAAGTTTTTAAATTATTACTATCCATAATTAAAGGTGATAAATATATAACTTTTTGATTTGGATTTGCTATTTTATTTTTTTTAATAAGTCTTGATAGCAAAATACTGCGATGCGATTTATCAAAAATGTTATGAGCTTCATCAATAAATAATATATCAAAAAAAATGTCATTTTTATTGATTAGCCTTAACGCTCTTTCTTGTGTGAATACAGCAATAAATGATTCATCGTTATCATACATTTCATCATGGATAATAATTCTTTTATTATCAATATTACTTCTTAATAACTTATAGGTTTGAGCTAATAATGATTTTGTAGGGACAATAATTCCTATTTTTTTATTAGTTTTATTTAATTTTAAATGTTCAATTATAATTGAACTTTTTCCATATGAGGTTGGGGCTATATAACTTTGTTCATTTTCTGTACTTGATAATAAAATAGTTCTTTGCTCTTTTTGTTCATAAGTTTCTATATAATCATTACTTCTAAAACTTTCTAAATTAAATTTAATAACCATATCATCGACATTGATATTTTCTAGTAAGTTGTTTTTAATAATATGGTTTGATATAGGATACAAACCAAAGTTAGTTGATATGTCATAAAGTGGTTCAAAATCATCATATTTAAATGTATATTTTAAAATCAAATAATAAGCTAGCTCAATATAGCTTGTATGAGTTCTATTATTCTCATATTGCCTTAAAAACATAATTGCACAACTTAATATATAAGTTTTTTCTTCATCATTTAAATCAATATCTAGTGTTAACTTTTCTACAACTTCTTTAAATAAAGGTACTTTATTTATAGCTGTTAAGGACGTTTTTTCTATCTGTTGCATTTTAAACCTATTCTTCTAAATATGTTTGAAATATATTTAGTGACTTTTTTGTTACACAAATAATATTGAGCTTTTTAAACTCTAAAGTAGAAACTAAAGATTCTAGTGCATCCATTATTTCTTTTGAGTAGTCATCTGACCATATATCTTCCAAAAAGATTGTGGAAGCAGGAATAATATTAAAGTCATTTATTTCATAATAAATAGATTTATGATAGTTGTCAGAAAGCTGTTTTATGTTTTTGCGTATATTTGAATTCGTACCTACATCTATGTGTGAAGCATGGTTATATGCATTTTTCCAAGGATTGTTTTTACTTTTTTTACTTTTCCCTGCAAGATTGTTTTTTAAATCCATATATGCTTCTTTTATTTTATCCTTATGATTAATATTAGTAGTTTTACTTGAACCTGATTTACTTTCCATAATGTATTCTTCATCGTTTAAGGAGTAGTAACCATCAAACCCTTTTTTTATAGATCTTTCTTCTAGGTTTAAAAATAAACATTCTTGTTTAAATCCTATAAACTTCAAATAAAGATGTAAAAAAAATTCAGCAGTAGCACCCATTTTTGTTCTAGTATCTTTAGTACTTAGAAAATCTATAATTATTTTTTTTACTTCACTTAATTCTGTGCCAGAATCCCCTTCACAAATACTCACAAAATACTCATCTAGATATTTTTTCAATGATAAAGAAAGGATTTTTATATCGATAATATGTATAGAAATATTTGGACTTGGTTCTTTTAATACGATATTAAACACTTTATATATCCTTATGAGTTGAAAAATTCAGATAGCTACACAACGGGGGCGTGGGTAAGCGACAGCCGATGGGAAAGTTTACTTTCGCATTGGTTGTTCGCTTCTCCCGCTTGTTGTTCGATGCGGATGCATCGGGCAGCAAGTGGGTGTTCAGCCCACGCCCCCGTTGTTCGAATGCGAAGCGTTCGAACAACTA
>JASFZI010000080.1:0-4928 GCA_045107135.1 Candidatus Altimarinota bacterium | reverse complement strand
AATATTTTGCACATCACTCTCAAAATAAGTACCACTTATTTTTTCACCACTTTTTAAAACAGCGATGAAAAATCCCTCAGCCTCAAAAAGAATTCTGTCGATTTGCCCTATGAGTGTCATATTTTTTACTTTTTAAATACAAAAAGATGTTCATGCATAATCAACAAAAAATTTGCCTCTTTACTTTTTTTCACCCAAAACCCGGTAGCCTTACAATTATGCTGATGTTTAATAATATCTTCTTTTAATTCAAATCCGACTTTTAAAAATCTCTGCATTACTTTAAATGCTAAAGGTTGATACATTTTATTTCTTCTTGTATCTCCAATTAATATAGCACAAAACTTATCTTTTTTCAAAACTCTGTAAAACTCTTGTGCTACTTTTTCTATTTCATCGCAAAATTCATCTAAATCATGTATATTAGATAAATCTTCCCTTATCTGTTTTTCAGAATATTTGATAATATCTACATAAGGCGGATGATTTAGAATAAAGTCAATTGATTCATCTTTTAACATCTTTAAACTTCTGCTATCATTCAAATCCAATTTTATTTTTGGATCATATTCACACTCAAATTCTAGTGCCTTTTGCGTTAATTCTATTGCATTTGGGTTAATATCAAGTGCTAAAAGATTTCGGTTTAAAAGTTTACATTCAATTGCCGTCGTTCCTCCTCCAATCATAGGATCTAGAAGATAATCACCCTCTTTTGAATATCTTACAATTAAATTTCGCACAACTTCTGGTGCCCAATTGCCACGATACTTTGAATTGTGTGTTGCCCACTTTCCACGACGGACAAAACTCCATACAGTTGTACATTCTTGTTCAAAATCATCAGGATTTAATTTTTTAATTTTTAGCATAACTCAATACTTTATATTGATTATTTTCAAACGAGTAGTCTATCACAGAATTATTTTGTATAAAATTTTCAAAATCATCAGCACTTTCAATTTCATCTAATACGATGTTACTAATAGTTTCACTTTCTATTTTTTCATCTACTAAAGTAAAATAGTAATCCCAATTTGCATTTCCACACATCACAAAGCTATCTTCAACTTTAGAGGAAACATTCTCTATGTCCATAATATAAATAGTTTTAAAATACCTCACTTACTATCCTTTATTTTTAAACTTAAAGATATTTTGAGTCCTAAATAATCCAAAATTTTTAAGAGTGTTTTATTTCCTAAATTTGAACTTCTAATAGCCTGATAAAAATGAGCCCTTTGAATATCCAATGCTTTATAAACATCACTAGGCTTCAAGCCTTTTTTTATCAACTCGATCTGAATATCTTTTTCAAGCATAATTATAACTTATTTTTTCTAATTTGTATATAAAATAATATACAATAGATATATTTTTATATACATATATTTTTTAAAATACCATTTTTAAGCATATCAATATTAATAACATAGTCATTATGATTAAACGTTTCTTCAAGTGCATTAAGTGCCGTAAGCCAACCTTTTCCATCAGTAATCCATATAAATTCAAGATTTTGTGATTTTAAAAAATCATGTAAATATTGATATTCTCCGGCAGTTGCTTTTAATTTGGAACCACCGCCACTATAATAATTTACCTCTATTAAATACAACTTTTCAGTATCATTATTAAACAGTGCAAAATCAAATCTTCTGCTGTTTTTATCTATTTTAATTTTATAGTCGAATGTCTCTATTATTCTTTTTTGCGTAGCTTGTTCTATATAACTATAGTTTCTATTTTCTTTACAAAATTCAGCTAAAAATTTAGACACTAAGTTTTCCATCATAGTACCGGTTCTATTTTTCCTAGCATTTGTGTCAAAGCCAACCTCAACACCAAAGTAATAATCAACTAAATTTTTTATATGTATATTTTGAAATATATCTTTTAATCCACTTTCACGGAAAAATATTAATAGCTCATTCTTTATATTATCATTCATTTCATCATAAAAAATATATTGTTTATTTTTAGCAATTAAAGTATCCATATCTGTGATAATAGAAGTATCACGCAATTTATCTTTTCTAACCGCGATAAGTAAAGGTAAAGTTTTCCTAATACTTGGATATTCATCTACAAGTTTTATAAATTCTTCTTCAATATTATCTTCGCCAATCAAAGAATTTAAAATATTAAGTTCAACTTTTACTTTTTGCACATTTAATTTTACTTTTTCAAAATCTGTAAAATAATCCCATGAAAATATTGATTCTTGAAATGTGTTTTTTAAGTTATTAAAATTCATATAACTGCTCTATTAATAAACTATTTCTTTTTTGTATATTTTCTTTTTTCCAATCATCATTATTCTTAAAAACTTCTTTTGTTGTTAATAATGTAGATTCTTCTAAAATAATATTTCTTTTTTGGTCATAATTTTTATTTCCTATGTCAGAATTAATATCTTTATCTAGTAAAACTATATTTCCAATATTTTGAATATAGTTTACATCTAATTTTTGCCAATATTGATTAAATTTTTCAGGATATATATGTTCTAAACTTACATCAAATAATTCTACATTGTAATTTTGTTTTTCATATTCAAGTCTTTTTAGTACATATTGAACCAATTTTTTTTGTTTTGTATTTGTTGAAGAATAATATAGTCTAGTATTTATTTTTGCTTGGAATTGTTCTTTATTTGGTAATTTATCCTTCAGTTTTTTTATTATATCATCAATTACATTATGTTTTAAATGTTTAGTATCCGCATTATATAAGTCTCTTGAAATTCTTGAATACATAGTATCTAATCCAGATGATCTTCCTCCTATAATTGCATTATTTATAAAATGGAATCTTTCTATTGCTCTTAATGCTTTTACTAAATAAACTAATGATATTTGCTTATCTTGATACTCTCTTAATAAAGATATCAATAAACTGTTTGCAACTTGTATATTAAAGATTTGAATCGCATTCAATGACAAATATACTTTAAATTCTCCGCTATTTTTCCAATCTTCTACTCTTGGACTAATAATCTTTTTAAATAAAATCGAATCATCACATAGATTTTTCAAAAAAATATTGTAATCAAAGTCATCTTCTTTGGATTCTTTCATAAATTCCTTATATATTTTTCTATCAGAAACTTTTTTATATTTTGAAGCCCAAAAATAATTTAAAAATTTTAAATTTTTTTCTTTTGAATTTTCTATTACTTTTCTCCAGCTATCATTAGGTTCGTCTATATGTGGTTGTCTATTGTAATTTTTAAAAACTTGATTTTTTATCAAATCCAGTGGAGTTAAATCTTTTCCTTTTGCATTTAATGTTTCAAAAATTGTAAAAGCATCAACTTCATCATCGACAGCAACAAAAATAATTTCTAAATTTAAAATTTTATCTCGTAATTCTATTAGTTTATCACTTTCTAAGTCTTTCCAATCTTTATAAAATTTATCATATGCCTTTATGATCTTTTTTTCACCGGCCTTTACAGCATAAACTTTTTTATCCTTCTTATCAGGCTTACTTTGCACATATGCTTGCAATACAGGGTATGGCATTTTATTATCAAGAATCACATATTCCTTATAATTTTTATCTTTTGCAAAAATATAGTTTTCATGTAAACCATTAGCTAAATCATATAACTTACTATCAAAAAATACATCTCTAATAACTGATAACATTATCGTAATAGTTGTAATTCTTTGTTGTCCATCTATAACTCTAAATTTAACTCCATTATAATTACCTTCACAAACCATGTGACCTATAAAATAATTATCCTCTTGACTGTCATTAATATCACTAATAAATTCATTTAGATTATCTTCTGTCCAATCATATTCTCTTTGATATTCGGGAATAATATATTGCCCTTTTTTTAAAATACTTTCTATTGTTTGACTTCTTGCTTCAACGTTCATTATAAATTCCTTATCAATACTTCATTAATCTTACCACGACCACTACTTTTACTATTTATAAATCTATTGGCTTGAACAAGATGAACCTTATATTTTTGATACAGTTCTTTTATGAAACTTGTATCTGAATTACTATGTAGAACAAAACATTCTTTTTTGTGTAATTTTTCAAACACATCAAATAACTCCTTCTGCTTGTCATCCAAAAAAATATTTTCGTCATATGCTGTAAAGTTTGCAGTTTGTGTTAATGGATAATAAGGGGGATCAAAATAAATTAAATCATGTTTATTCGCATTGTCAGTAACATTATGAAATGACTTATTTACGATAATTGCATTTTGCAGTGCTTCACTTGCACTGAAAATTGTATCTCTATCTGCTATATTTGGATTTTTATAGCTTCCTATCGGTGTATTAAATTGTCCTTTTTTATTTACTCGGTAAAGTCCGTTAAAACAAGTTTTATTGAGATATATAAATCTTGTAGCTCTCTCAACTTCACTTAAATTTTGAAAATCTTTCTTGCGATCAAGCTCTCTCACTTTATAATAAAACTCTTTTGAATGCTGTTTCTTATATATTTCAAGATTTTCTATAAGTTCATTTGGATTTAGTTTTACGACATTATAAGTATTGATTAATTCACTATTAATATCTGAGAGATATACTTTTTTATCTTGAAGCAAACCTTGTGAGTATAATTCAAAAAAAACTGCTCCACCACCTAAAAATGGTTCATGATAATTTTCAAATTTTTTTGGAAATTTTTCTAATAATTGAGAGAGCAAACCTCTTTTCCCTCCCACCCATTTTATAAATGGTTTGTATTTTACAAATTGTTTATAGTTTATAGGAGCTGTCATAATAAAATTCCTTATATCATTAGAGTTATAATATTATAAATTACAATGAAAAATAAAAAATATGACATCATGCAATATTTACTTCGTAACTATCGCAAAACTTTGGTTAAGTATCTCTCGATGTGACTTTATAAACTTATTCAAATCTTTTAATTTTAATGCTTTGATT
>JASFZI010000079.1:0-6181 GCA_045107135.1 Candidatus Altimarinota bacterium | reverse complement strand
CGTATGACTCAACCAATGTTGTTAATATCTCTAACTCATCCATTTCTTGAGTATCTGGTTTAGCATCCATTAATCTATCGATATGATTCAAGGTGTCTTGATAATCCTGCTCATTTTTTATAGGTTTGATGTTCATCTTATAAATCCTTTACATTGATTTTATCGTACTGTTTATGTATCCCAATAAACTTTATAAATACAATTTTTGCATAATAGTTTATTTTCACTATTAACCTGTATTTATTACCCGCGATATTGAAAACAATTTTTTCATCACCAATAATACTTGCACTGGCATACATAGTTTTAATTTCATTTGGATTATTCCAGTCCGTTTTTAAAACTTCTTTATGCCAAGATTCTAAAGCATTTCTACTATCTGAGTAAATAGGTGTTTCATAAAAGTCTTTAAGAGCTTTCTTTGATATTATTCTCATAGCAGTAGTATAACAAAGTTCCCATTAATAGAACTTTAGGATGTGGATTTAATATGTATGCTAACGGTCGTCGTGAGCGATAATTTTCCCGCTAGGGTAAACTATTGGTATCCTCGTACTTGTTAGTTGTTATTTAGGTATTCCTTTCCTTCTAGGATTAAGAAACCACTTTGATATCCCCTCAATAAAATTCCATACATCATCTTCAGTTGGTTTTAAATATCCTTCAGAACCTGGATCTTCTCCCATTTTCTCAAATATTTCCACCAGCCAGTTTGGACCATGTCCAGTAGCACTTAAAAATTGCAACCATGACTCTAGCTCTCCATAAGGTACAACAAATAATCCATAATCAGAAAGTTTGTCAAATAGATTTTGTAATGCCTCTTTATCTTCTTCTTCAAGAATTTTGATGCCACCATCTCGTTTCATATTTTTACCAGAAGTTTCAAATTTTGTTTTCAATGCTTGTCTAGTTGAAGCTAATGCAGTTTTGTCAATTTCAGGAATTGAACCGCTATCAAGAAAACTTGACCAAACCGATCCCCCATCTTTTAATACATCAATATCCACTATACCAGCTACAGGAATACCTAATTCACGAAGAGGTTTAATAATAGTTTTAACAGTTTGTTTATTTTGTGCATGAAGAAAAAGACAGTTTGGAATACCTTTTCCATCTGAATATTTTAATAAACGGTCATTAATTTCTTGATAAAATGCTCTATCAGCATCTGATTCGGTTACGATTATAAACTCATAAAACAAGCCACTTAAAACTCCAGTAGAACGCAATAGAGGATTTCTCATTAATTTAAGAATATCTTGGTTAGGAAGGATTCGTGCTGTTGCAGATTCATTCCTATAGGTTAATCTAACAATATTAACTGGTGCCCCAGATTGGATACATCCCATTACAAAATTTGGACTGTGTGTAGCTACGAATAATCGTTTGTGTGAATTAGACATAATTGTAGATACTTCTTTTCCAAGTTTGAATGAAAGTGAGGGATGCAAAAATGCTTCAGGTTCATCCATTAGTAATACAGAAGGATCACCTGCAATCATTTCAAGTATCATTCCAGTAAAGGCTTTTACTCCATCACTTGCCTGAGCAATTGGCATTGCACGTCTATGAAATTCAACAGCTTCAGCATGTATACCTCGTTCTTCCATATCGTTTTCAGGAGGTACGGCAGATAATCGCAAGTTTAAGTGACCTAAGTTTGTAGGATCAACTACAAGATATTTCTCAAATGCCTCATAAATAATGCGTCTAACTTCTTTTCGTTTTTCATCATCTCGAAGAAGAACTTGAAAACTAGTTTGAGCTGGTTGTTGTAAGTTTCCAGCATTTTGTTGGTTAACTAAGTTTATTCTGTTGTTGCCATTTAAAATTAATGTATTATATGAAAGAAACCAAGTACAAACTTGAGTAGGTTGTGCATTTGGATTTTTTAATGCATTGATAAAGTTTTGTTCAAGAACTTGATGTCGGCTATTTCTTTTACCTACAAAAATATGATTGGGTTGTTGTACTTCATTTGGATTAGGATGTAATATTACACTTTTGATTTTTTCTGCAATTATGTCCTCTGGTATTGCTTCTAATTCAATTAAATCAATTATTTTATTATTTGTGTTTTTTTGACCATTGGTACAAAATTGTTGAATTTCAGAAAGTATTTTACTTTTCCCCGAATTGTTTGGTCCAACAAACACTGTAATTGGTGTCGTTTTAATTGACTCATTTGAAAGACCATCAGCCCTGCCAAATTTAAGGTTGATGTTTTTAATCATTTAATATCCTAATTTATTTTTTGCAACTAACGGCTGAATATAGCTAATAAATTTCCGCTAGGTAATTTATTGGCTACTCTGTTTTGTTATCAGTTTCTTCTGTAGGTATGTTCATTTTATTACAATAACTCTCAATTTCGGTGTCATTTTTAAAATAATCATCACAAAATTCGTTTAATTCTTTTTCTATTGATTGATAATATCTCTCTTCTACAGCAAGTGCCTTTTCTGTCAATTCAATAAAATTTTCATATTTTTGATTAACTCTACATAGTTTATCGATAGTTTTAAAATCAAGTTCTCGAAATTTAGATTGAAATAATATTTTACTCTCATATGGATTTGCTTTTAATTCAATTATGCCTATTCCAAAAGATTGATTTAATCGTTCCATTTCATCTTTTAACCTATCACTTATTTCGAATGCAACTAAATATCCGTAATTTGCCCAACTTGAATTTGAAACAGCTTGAAAATAACATTTTTTTAGTTCATAATCCGTATTTATCTCTCGTTTTATTTCATAAGAAGTTATTTTAAAAGTATCTGCTTTATTTAGTATTTTCATAAAAGCTTTATTGACTTTTGATGTTAAATTTAAAAAATCAATGCCAATCATATCAGGATGTATCCATTTCTGATGGTCATCTTTACTATTCTTAGATTCTTCATGAAGGATTGTTTTAGAATATATATTCTTATTTTTTAAATAACTACTTAGTAATTTGTGTAAATCTCGTTCTTGATAAGTTTTTTTAACTTTAGACTCTTTCTTTGGAGTACTCTCTATTGAAATATCCGATAAGTCTTGCTCATTTTTTGATAAGTAGTAAAAATATGTACCATTACTTGCTTTTGTGCGTCTCACTCTAGAATCATTTTTTCGAATGAAATCACCAAGTAAAGCTGATATTGTAGCTTCTGGTGTTTTTGCAGTTTTGAAGTCATAGTATTCTTTAGATAAAATATTTTGATATACATCTTTATTATTTGATGGCTGTTGTAAATCTTCTAAACTTTGTAAAATTGCTTCTTTAACGGTCATTTTTTTCCTTTATATAGTATGTGCTGATAACGGCGAAGCTGAGCTCCATTAAAGTGTATGTCAGAAAATTCGTGTACGACTTTCTGGGATAGACTTTGATGTGGGACTCCTGCCATTTATTGGATACTCTGTTTTGTTAGGCAACTTCTAGTTCTTGACGAATGAAATTTTCTAAACAAGTTGGTGTCACTGCATATTGGCTTAAAGTTGAAATAATATTTTCAGATTTAAATTCAAGTGTACACTTTTGTTTACATTCAAAGATTGATTCAGAAGATTTTCTTCCAATTTCATTTTTTAATTGTTGTAAAAATGAAATCATAAACTTTATTTCAAATTTTCCACGAAAAATACAGTTATAATCATCTTCTTGAAATTTTTTGATTTTATTAGAAAATTGTTTTTCTTCAATTTTTGGTGCTTCAGGAAATATTTTCTCAATAAATGTTATATTTTTTAAATCATCGAAATTTTTAATTCCAACTAAGCTTTTTTTCACAATACCTTGAAAATATGATTTTACTGTATCATCTATAGACAAATATGTTTTACATGCTTTTTCAGTTCTTATGTCATTTTGGCAAGCTAACCAAGTATTAAATATTAAAAGTTCCTCATGAAATTTTTTTTGCAATATCTGATATTTTCTAATAATTCTTTGATAGTCATTGTCAGTTGTTTTCAGATTAAATTCATGCTGTAAAATATTTACTAAAATATCTGCATTAGAATAAAAATTTTCTATACTGTAACAAGGTGTAACATAAATATTATTTATTGTCTTTTCTTTAGAATAATCTTTATCAGTGAAAAATAAAGTTTTTTTACTTTTATATTCATCATGGTTATTAATTAATTCAAAAACTTTTTTAACATTATCTTTACCACCACAAGTGAAATTTTCAAATTCTTTTTTAATTCTTATTCTGTAATATCTTTTATCTTCATCTCCTTCAAAAAAACAATATATCGAATATTTATTCAGTGAGCAAGATAAAATAAATTTTGTATAGGCAACAGGTGCGATTTCTCTATTTTGTCTTAATTCTTCAATCAAGCTATTATTCATCATTACTCTCACTTATATATCTATCCATTCCTACTGCATATTTATCAAGTTCATTATCAAAAATAAAAGGAGAATGGGTTACTGATAATAAAAATTTACACTTATTAGAATTAATAATATCTGGTAGTAATTGTTTTTGCCATGGCAAAGATAAAGACAACTCAGGTTCATCAAATAAAACAATTAAATTATTATTTTTTTCTAAATAAACTTTTGAGAAGATTGAGATTATTTGTTTTTCTCCGGAAGAAAGCTTATTAAGTTCTACTTTTTCTTCTGTGTTATTTCTGTACAAATCTAAATCAACAGCACTTTCATCATATTTAAATTGCTTATCAGTTAAATATTTATTACATATGTCACGAAAATTTTTAACTGAATCATCTAAATGCTTATGTTCATTATAAATATCTATTAATTTAGAAATAAAATACACCAATTCTTTTTTTTCTTTTAAAGATTTTTTTGTTTCTAATAAATTTACAATATTTTTTCTGTCATTACTGGGTAAGTTTTCCCCAACTCTATGAAGTATTATCTTTACAGTATGTTCATCTAATTCATCGATAATCTCATCCTGTACTTCTGGAAAACCTCGAAGAAGCTGGGATAACATTTCTCCAGTTAATTTTGAAAATCCTGCAATAGTGGATTTTTCAATTTCATTTTCAATTTTAATTACCCGTTGTTTAACATCTTCCATTCCAAAATGAATTAATGTGTCATCTGTAACTTCTAAATCCTCTTCTAGCTCTTCATAATAATCACGGTTAGTATGATGATGAATCTTTTTTCTAAAAGTTCCTAGGTTTTTTAAATCTTCTTCAACTCTTCTGTATGTAGGAAGATATAATATAGAAAAATTTAATTCATTTGTTATTAAATCTATTTCATCAAAAATTTTATAAGACAATGGTTCTGTCAAAAATCTAAATATTTCTCGTCCCATGATATGATTTGGTGCAAATTTTCTGATATTATTATCTATTATAAATTTATTTATTATTTCTTCAGCTTTTGCAGAGAAATTATCCAAGTTAAATAATTGTTCATTTATTACAGTTGTATCTATTCTTTCAATTTGTTTTAATACACTTATTGGAAAATGCCTATTTTTCCTATTTTCTTTATATTCTAAATAGCTTTCTAGTTCTAATTTTGAAAAAGAAATACTCTGTTTATTTATGAAAGTTAATTCGATTGTTTCAAAATCGATTTTAGATAATTTATTATACATTTTATTTAATAGATAATATAATGAGTTTAAAACTGTTGTTTTTCCAAGCCCATTTTCACCTATTAAAATTTTAATGTTATCTTCAAATACTATTTCAGCAGTTCTGTATCCAAATAATTGTGTAATTTTAAATTTTTGTATCATTCATAATCCTTTATTTATTATGTGCCTAACGACAAATGGTTGGTGACCCGTTTAGGGCTCAGCTTCGCCGTTGCACGTATCCGCTCCGCGGGTGCGTGCAACTATTTATTCAAGTACATTATATACATAGTAACCTTAAATCACAAATTTAACTATCATTGAAAATGTGTGTTAATTGTTAGAAATATGACAAATTGCAAAGTTTTTGCTTTGTGATTGATGTTTTTATTGTCATTCTTAAAGATATAGTATGTGTTAATTGTTTATATTTGCATTTAACACTTACAAATGTGTGTTAATTGTTGAAAAACGAACATAATATACAAAATGTTATTTAAAGGAGTTTCAGTGAAATTAGCTAACTTCCTCTATCTTGGATGTATACTCTTCTAAAATTTCATCTAGCTTGGTCTGTTCTTCTTCGAGTTCTAAAAAACTTTCTTCAATCT
>JASFZI010000078.1:0-6111 GCA_045107135.1 Candidatus Altimarinota bacterium | reverse complement strand
ATTAAATACCTATTATCTAATCAATCCTTAGTTATTCTTTCAAATATTCATCAGTTTGATTTTATAACTTTATTAGATCAAATATTATCAAGATAACAAGTAATAAGAACTTTCTTTAATCATAATTTTTTAGCTTCAATTAATCATAATTCAAGCATTTTTGTGGCATATCATTTTCTTCTATGTCTTGGAGCTATTCAATATCAAATATGTCCTCAATTTTCTATTAAATTTGGATGATTTATATTATGTCTTATTTGAATAGCTCATAATATTTCATTATCATTAATTAAAAAGAATAAATGTGAATTTACTCAAGTTTCACTATCTGTAGTATCTTTTTTTATTAATTCTAAAAAATCACTAAAATCGTTTCATGCAAATAATCTTGATGGAGAAGTCGGTATGGTTTCAGATTTTCACCAATTATTTATTAAATTTATATACATTTCTTTATGCTTTTTTGAAGGAAATTCAAGTTTCATATATTTTAAATTATAATTTATTTTTTTATTCACTATCTCAATTTTGACCAAAAATTTCTTTAAAACCTTTCTCGGGTTCATCATAAACCACTAATACTTTTTCTTTTATTAACCAAATTTTATTTGAAACTTTTTGGAGTAAATCTCTGTCGTGTGAAACTATAATTGTTGTTCACTTAAATCATTCTAACATTTTTTTGATTACTGCTTTTGAATGTAAATCAAGATGATTTGTTGGTTCATCCATGACTATGATATCTGGTTTTACTAGAAGCATTTTAGTTAGTGCCACTTTTGCTTTTTCTCATCATGAAAGTGTTGAAATTTTTTGGTCTACTTTATCTCAAGTAATCAGTAATCCTCAAAGAATTGTTCTTATTTCTTTTTCATTCTCGTAGTCTTTTCAAAGCTCTTTTATAATACTAATACTTGTATCCAAATTTTCTAGTACTTGAGAATATGATCAAATTTTTATTGTTTCATTTATATCAGTAACTCAGTTAAGAGGTTTTAGTTCTCATAAAATAGTCTTAAGTAAGGTTGTTTTACCAGCTCAATTTTCTCAAATAATTCAAATTTTATCATTTTTATAAACCTCTATATAATCTGGAAGAGTAACTAAAGGGTAATTATATCAGACTTTTATATTATTTAATTTCATTACAATTTCAGGTAGTCTTTTGTCTGAATTAATTGAAATCATTCTTATTAATGATTCATTTTCAGGTTTACTTAATATTTCTATTTTATTTAGTGCTTTTATTCTACTTTGAACACTTGTTGCTTTAGCTGAGTTTGCTCTGAATCTATTTATATAATCTGTTTGTTTATCTATTTCTTTTTTTTGATTTGTGTAATCTTTCATTTCTTTTTCAAATCTATCTTGTTTTTGTATAATATATTCTTCGTAATTTCATGGATAACTATTTATTTTTTTACCTGAAATTTCTTCAATTTTTGTTGAAATATTATTAATAAATCTTATATCATGTGATATTGAAAGTATTGCTTTTTCCCAGTTTTTACAAAATTGTTCTAAAAATATTATACCACTTATATCCAAATGATTTGTAGGTTCATCTAAAATAAGTAAATCTACTTCTTGAATCAAAAATTTGGCTATTTGTACTTTGGTTTGCTCTCCTCAAGATAATTGTAATACATTAAAATCCATTTGTTCATCTGTAAATCAGAAATATTTAAGTATTTCTAATTGTAATTTATGTTTTTTGAATCAATCTTGGTTAATAAGGGATTTATTTATTTTTTCTATTTCCTCCCACATATTAGAATCATCTTTTATTTTATTTAATCTATCAATTTTCTTATTAATTTCAGGAAAAAGTTCAAGCATTTCTTGCTTAAGAGTATTATCTTTTGACTTCCAAAACAGATCTTGAGATAGGTATCATATCTTTAACCCTGGAGCTAATTCAATGATTCAATCCAAATTTTCTTCTTTTCAAATTATCATTTTTAAAAGAGTAGTTTTACCTGCTCAATTTTTTCAAATAAGAGATATTTTGTCAACAGAATTTATTTTCAAATTAGCATTTTCAAATAAATAAGTTTGCTCAATATTTTTATTTAAGTTTTTGATATTTACCAGACTTGAAACTATTTTAGTTTTTCACTCAAATAAATATTTTGGAATATTTTCTAGAGAATATGTTTTTGTATTTATTTTAAAGTTTTGTTCTACTTGTTTTAATTCAAATTCTTTATCTACAAATTTATTCAATCTTTTTAATTTCGTATTTTCTTTTATTTTTTTAGGAATACTATTATAAAAATCCTCACATATTTCCTCTACTTCTTCATAAGTGAATTCATTATGATGCTCCAAAACTCTTTTTATTACTTCATCAAACATTAATTTCTTTATATAATTATTAATAAATTTTTATAATTATATAGGTAATTGTTTAAAAAACTATTTTTTTATTGTAAAATATAAAACATTAAATATAATATTAATTAGAATAAATATAAAAATTTAAAAAATCAAAAAGTATTTAGTTTTTAATTGAAAGATTATGAATAAATATGAAGATCATAATGGGGATGACCACCATAAAATGATGATGGAGGATTTTAAAAAAAGATTTATTATTTCTTTTATTATTACAATCCCAATTCTGATATTATCTCCACTAATACAGAATTTATTAAATTTTTCATTTACTTTTTCAGGTGACAAATATATATTATTTTTACTTTCAAGTTTTATATTCTTCTGGTGAGGAATACCTTTCTTAAAAGGATTCTTTTATGAATTAAAACAAAGAAGCCCTGGAATGATGACACTTATTGCTCTTGCAATTACTGTTGCTTATCTTTATAGCTCAGCAGTTGTTTTTGGTTTGGAATGAAAATTCTTTTTTTGGGAACTTGCAACATTGATTGATGTTATGTTGCTTGGTCATTATATTGAAATGAAATCAGTTATTGGTGCATCTAAAGCTCTTGAAAAACTTGCTCAACTTATGCCTGATAATGCTCATCTAATTAAAGAAAATAAAATAATTGAAATTAAAACTTTTGAACTAAAAAATGGAGATATTGTTTTAGTTAAAGCATGAGAGAAAATACCAGCTGATTGAATTATTATAAAAGGAACAAGTTATATTGATGAATCAATGCTTACATGAGAATCAAAGCCTATGAAAAAAAGTATTAAAGATAAACTTATAGGATGATCTATAAATTGAGACTGAGTATTAGAAATAAAGATAATAGGTACAGGAGAAGATTCATATTTATCAAAGGTTATTAATTTGGTTAAACAAGCACAAAAATCAAAATCAAAAACAGAAAAACTTGCTGATATTGCGGCTAGATGGCTTACAATAATTGCTATATTATCAGGGTTTTGAACTTTTGTTTTTTGGTTTATCTATGGTCCAAATTTGGCTTTTGCTATTGAAAGATTAGCAACGGTTATGGTTATAGCATGTCCTCATGCATTAGGTTTAGCAATTCCTCTTGTTAATGCTGTTTCCACCTCACTTTCTGCAAAAAATGGACTTTTAATTAGAAATAGGACTGCTTTTGAAAATGCAAGAAAAATTACAACAGTTGTTTTTGATAAAACAGGTACATTAACAGAAGGAAAATTTTGAGTTAATTGAGTAACTTTATTTGATAAAAAATATAGTAGAGAACGATTATTACAATTAGCTTGATCACTTGAAAAAAAATCGGAACATCCTATTGCAAAATGAATTATACGAGAAATGAAATTAGAATCATTAGATGTTACAAATTTTAAGGTTTTAAAAGGAGAAGGAATTGAAGGCATTACAAATAATCAAAAAATACAGTTATTAAGCAAAAAATCCTTTGAAAAAAAAGATATACAAATTCCAAAAAATACTATAATAAATGAAATTGCGACGTTAATATTTGTATTAATAAATGATAAACTAATATGAATAATAACACTTGAAGACAAGATAAGAGATGAATCATTTGAAGCAATATATGAATTAAAAAAACAAGGTATAAAATGTTTTATTTTAACATGAGATAATAAAGCCGTTGCAAAACAAGTTTCAGATAAATTAAATATGGATGGTTTCTTTGCAGAAGTTCTTCCTCACGAAAAACAGGAAAAAATTAAAGAATTACAATCTGAGGGAGAATTTGTAGCAATGACTGGAGACTGAATAAATGATGCTCCTGCCTTAGCTTTGGCTGATATCGGTATTGCTATAGGTTCTTGATCGGATATTGCGGCGGAAACAGCAGATATAATACTAGTAAATAGTAATCCAAAAGATGTAGTTACTTTAATCAGATTTTGAAAAATAACTTATAGAAAAATGGTCCAAAATTTATTTTGGGCAACTTGATATAATATTTTTGTTATACCACTGGCTGCATGAGTGTTATATGGATATTGAATCATAATATCTCCTGCAATTGGTGCAGCATTAATGAGTTTAAGTACTGTTATTGTAGCAATAAATGCTAGAATGTTGAAAATAAGATAATAATTTAAGTAAAAAATAAATGGCTAGGAAATTAACAAAATATAAAATTATATCAGTTTGGTGTAAATGTGGGCAGGAGCTTGTGAAATATAAAAAATGACCAGGTAGGAGACTTTTAAAAATTCACAGAGATAGAATAACAAAAGATTATGCATGAATTTTTTTAGATAATTTTGAACCTGCTTGATCTGATATCCTTTGCCCAGCATGTACCTCTAGGATTGCAACAGTTCAAGTTGTGAATTGAAAATATGTCAATAAGGTTAATCAGGGTCAAATATGAATAATTAAAAAGAGTTAAAAGTGTTTATAACTTTATTTTGTAATTATATTATTATGAAAAATATACTATTTACAATTGTTTTATTGTTTACTATAACTTCATGATGAATGCAGACAAATGCATTTGAAGTACTTGTTTGAGAGGAAGTTTATGTAACAGAAGAAGTTAATGATGATTTTTATGTTGCGTGAGGAAGTATTACTATAACCACACCAATAAATTGAGATTTGCTTATCGTAGGGTGAGATATAAATGTTAATTCAAATATTGAACAAGATTTAATAATCACAGGTTGAAATATTGTAGTTTCTTGAAATATCTGAGATGATGTAAGAATAGCCTGATGAGCAGTAACAATAAATTCAAATATTGAGTGAGATTTAATCATTTGAGCATGAGATGTTAGAATATATAAATGAGTAGTAATTAAATGAGATTTACTCGTTTGAGCATGAAGAATCATTATGGATTGAGAAGTAATGTGAAAAGCAAAAATAGGGGCATGACAATTAGTGCTTAATTGAACTATACATTGAGATGCAGAAATAAATATAGAAGAATTTTCAAACCCTTCTAATATTTGAATAATTAAGTGAAACTTAAATTATACAAGTGATAGTAAAATATTAGATTTAGAAAGTGCTTCAAGAGCTAAGGTGATTTTTAAAAAAAGTTTTATCAAAGATAATATTGAAAAAGGATTAATCACTTTTATTTCCTCAATTGTAATTATAAAAATAATTTGATTATTTTTATTTTCTACACTTTTTTACTTATATTTCCAAAAATATTTTTCTAAAGTCTCTGATAATTTAAAAAAACAAACATGAAAAAGTTTTTTATACTGATTTCTTACAATAATTTGATTACCAGTAATTATAATCTTACTATTTATTAGTGTTATTTGAATACCATTTGCTTTGCTATTCTTATTTGGTTATATATTTATGTTTGTTTTTTTGAGCTTGATAAACATAATTGTGTTTACTTCATTTGTTGTAGATAAATACATGATTAATCAGTTGTATAAAAAATTATTAATTATATTAGGTTTAACTCTGGTATTTTGATTAATTAATTGAATAGGTTTACTAGTATGATTCTTTACTCTGTGAGCTATCGCTATAAAAAAAATAGATATTATAAAAAGTTTAAGAAAGTAATAAGATTTACATATAATTAATAACTAAAAAAATATGAATTTTCTTACACTTTTCTTACAAATCTAGTTTAGAATAATAATGTTAATTAGTTGCATTTATTCTTTAATTTTAGGATTATGAAAAAATTAGTATTACTATTTATACTTCCAATACTTATCGGAGTATTAAACGTTTCAGCTGATGAA
>JASFZI010000077.1:0-56461 GCA_045107135.1 Candidatus Altimarinota bacterium | reverse complement strand
AACAAAGCGCAGATTATAGGTAGAATTACTCAAGATTTAGAGTTAAAACAAACTCCAAATGGTCAAAATGTTATGAGCTTTTCAGTTGCTACTAATAGAAGCTGGACAGACTGAAGTGGTACTAAACAAGAACAAGTAGAATTTCATAACGTGGTTCTATGGTGAAAATTAGCAGAAATTGCTAACCAATATTTAAAAAAATGAAGTAAGCTTTTTATTGAATGAAGAATTCAAACTAGAAGTTGGGAAGCACAAGATGGATCAAAAAGATATAAAACTGAAATCGTATGAGAGAATATGATAATGTTAGATTCTAGACCTACTTCTGATTCCAATCAATTTAATTCTTCTAATGAATGAGCTAATAAATCTCCTGCTGTTAAAAAAACATCAGCTAAAAAAGAAGAAGAAATTTCTATAGAAGATATTCCTTTTTAAGTAGAAATTAAATATTCCTCACTTGAATTCTCTCCTTTCCTCCGAAAGGAAAGAGGCTGCATAATTAATCATTATAATTAGATTGTAGCCCCCTGCCTTTTGTCGAAAAGGTAGGGATTCAGGGAAGGAATATTTTTTTATTCTTTTTTATATATTCTCCAACTCAAATAATTCTCAATCATCAGTAATCAAATATACTTTATCATTATATATATAAATTTTTTTTATGTTTAAGTTTGTTTCATGGATTATCTTTTTTTCTTTTGTCTGTGAGTTATAATAAACTACTAAGTTTTTAGTATCTGCTTTTAATCACAAATTATTTAAAATTCGTTCATCATTTTCATTAATCAATCATATATATCAATTATTATGATAAACAAAATCATTAAAATATGAAAAATATTCTAAAGATTTAGTTGAAGTAGAATAAACAAAACTTCATTTGTCTGTTACAAATATTAATTTTCTTGCTAGTCATTTTTTTACATAATTTACATCAATATTTAACTCTATCTTTTGTATAGTTTTAGTTCAATTATTGTAATAAAACTTTTCCTTTCAAACTACTATATATAAATCTTTTTCTGTTCAACTAATTGTATCCACTAATAAATATTGAGGATAAACTAAATTAAAGTTACCTATTTTTGTTTTATCATAAAATAAATCTAATCAGTCCCTTTCTTCTACAAAATAAGCATTAGATGAATTATCTAATTTAAATGCTTTATAACTTCTTGCAGCTGTTCTTAATTCATCAATCTTCTCTGCAGGTGATAGTTTAATTTCCTCAACTATCTTTTGAGTCATTTTTGGCTCTTTATGAATTTCTATTTCTGCTTTTTGATTTTGTGTCTCTGCTTGAATTTTAGCTTGCTTATAGGGAATATATTTTATATAATAGAGCAAAAATCATGCTCATATTATAGAAATCATAACTAATATTCAAAGTAACCTATTACTCATAAAATCTTGTTTTTAATAATATTACTTTTATAATACTATTAAATTGAAAAAATAAAAGAAATTTAATAATAATTAAAATAAAAAATAATGATAATAGATTGAAAAAATATTGCACTAAACATCTATGATAAAATAAAATGAGAAGTTTCAATTTTAGAAAAAAAACCTACTCTATGAGCCATTTTAGTATGAAAAAATCCTTCTAGTCTTAGGTATATAAAACAAAAACAAAAGTGGGCAGAATATACTTGAATCAATTTTCATTTAATAGAACTAGATGAGAATGTAACAGAAGAAGAATTATTAAAACAAATAAAAAACTTTAATAAAAATGATTTTATTAGTTGATATATAGTACAACTACCTCTCCCAAAACATATAAATGAAAAGATAATAATTGACTCTATTAATCCTAAAAAAGATGTAGATTGATTTCATCCTATTAATCAATGAAAAATATTAATAGGAGATAATTCTTGATTTATTCCCTGTACTCCTGCAGGAATAATGGAAATATTTAAGTCAGAAAATCTAGATCTTGCATGAAAAGAAATATGTGTAATTTGAAGAAGTAATATAGTTTGAAAACCTATCACTTCTCTTTTGATTAATTCATGAGCTACAGTAATAAGTTGTAATAGTAAAACCAAAGATATTTCAAAATATACAGCCTTAGCTGATATAGTAATTGTTGCGGCCTGACAACCATGATTATTAAAAGAAAAAATGCTTAAAAAAGATTCTACCGTTATTGATGTTTGATTTACTGTAATTAATGAAAAAATATATTGAGATGCTAATACTAAAGAAATTGATTTAGCATGACATAAAATAACTCCTGTTCCAGGATGAGTATGAGCATTAACTGTAGCTATGTTGATGAGTAATACATTGAAAGCGCATAAATAAAAAAAGTTTTGACTTAAAGTAGTTTTTTAATAGAATATGTCACGCGAGTTAGGAAATTTTGCGGGTATAGCTCAATTGGCTAGAGCATCTGCCTTCCAAGCAGAGGGTTGTGAGTTCGAGTCTCATTACCCGCTCCATTAAACAATTTGCAATAAAAGTAGAGGGTAAGATATTATAACTACTTCTACTTTTATTTTATTAAACGGGTGTATAGCTCAGTTGGTTAGAGCGCACGACTGATAATCGTGAGGTCGGTGGTTCAACTCCACCTATACCCACCATTAAAAATTAAAAAAACCGGAAACTGGCGCAATTGGTAGCGCACGCGTTTTGGGAACGCGGGGTTGTAAGTTCGAGTCTTGCGTTTCCGACCATTTTAAGATATTAAAACCAAAAAAACAGCATTAATATAATATTAATGCTGTTTTTTTGAGTTTTAAATTTGCAAATATTTTAAAAATAATATAATATATGTATATACATTGTAATTACATATATTATGACAACAACATACCAAATTAGAGTTGATAAAGAATTAAAAAATACTTTTTTACAGGCATCTAAAGATAAATGACTTGATTGAAGTATGCTTATTAGATATTTTATGAAAAGTTTTACTAATAAACCTGAAATAGTTAATTTTGATATTAGAGAAGATTTTTTTGATATTATGATGAATGATACTCAAATAACTTCTAAATTAGAAAAAATATCTAATAAACTTGATAAAATATGATTTTAATTACTAAAACTTTTAAAAAACTACTAGATAAAATAAAATCTGTTTGAGTTGATGATATAAAAATAAAAATTGATAAACATAAATCTTGATTAGAAAATTTTATTGAAATTTGAAAATTAAAAAATAGAAAGGTTTTAAAATGATATTTATTTCATAAAAAAGTTAGAATTTTAGTTTTATTTCAAGAAAAAAATTGAAATTATCTTCCCTTCTATATAATAAAAAAAGAAAGAAAATATTGAAAAAATATAACAAAAGACTCACTTAATCGTTTATCTTGAAATCTTGATAATATTTTTGAAGATTTGGAAAATAATAATTATAAAATTATTGATTAAAAATTTTAATCTCAGTTCTGACTTTGTTTACGATGGTCGGCCATTTTTAAATTAAAAAAAATAGCATTAACTTTAGTAAAGTTAATGCTATTTTTTGTTACTAATTTTACACAAAACTTTTCATTACTAATCATTCTAACCAATCTAATGGATTTAATTTTTCATTTAATAACTTTTCTATATCCTTTCAAATAATTTTAACAATTACTTTATTTCATCATCATTTTCTTTCTAATTTTTGCTCTGTAACTTTTGTAAATCAATTCATAGCAATCAAAAATCAAATTTTTGTAAAATTGTTATGATCTCACATTTTATCTGATAAAATAGCCATTTCTTTTACAGGAGTATTTTTTGACCAATTTTTAGCTTCTCAAATAATAACAGGACTTTTAAAACTTAACCAAAATGGTTTATCTATATTATTCTTTATAACCAAATCAATTTGTTCATCATCTGCTTGATTAATTTTAGTAACTTCTAGTTAATCAAATTCGTTAAATAATTTCTTCTAATTTTTCAATAAAGTTTTTAAAGCTTCTACTCCTACTTTTTCATAATTCAATATCAATATATCTTCAAAATTCTTCTCAAATATATGAAATCTTTTCTGAAATTTGTTCTGGTAAAATTTTATCAAGAGTTCCCTTTGTTTTTAGTTTTTTATCTATATTTTTATTTTTTATAAATAAATTAAACTCTTTTTCATCTATATTATAATATTTTCTAAAATCATCTCAAATTCAAGCTAAAAACCATGTTTCTATTTCATATTCAGCAAAAGGTATTATAATATTTCAAGAAAAACTAATTAAATGTTTATTAATATATTTTTTTGATCATATTATTTTTTTCTTTGACTCTTTAATATCTGTTGAAATAAAATAATTAATTTTAATACTATTATCTAATAAATATTTTATACTAAATAATAATGGTTTAATTTTTTTATAAGTTTCTTCTAAATATATAGTTCTATCTCATCACTTATGAGAGGTTCACATATTAGGATGTGCTAAACAAAATAAATTTTTTCATTTTTCTAAAAGAATATTATTTTTATTATTTTGAATATATCAATATTTATTTTTTAATAAGCTAGATATAAATGACCATTCTGACTTACCTTCTCAAATAAATATTATTAAATTTTTATATTTTTTACTCATTTATTGGAAAAATGTTATCAATTAATCATTCAATAAATAACTCAGAATTATCTAAACTATTAAAATATTTTTTAGAATCTTTATCTTCTAATTTTTCAATAATATCTTCATAAGATAAAATATTAGAAATTGGAGAATAACTTGTACCAATACTTCCTAAATCTTTTAATAAGTAAATATCTTTTTTATTAAACTGTTTTATTAATTTAGGAGAATGAGTAGTTAAAAATAATTGAATATTTATTCAAATAATATTTAATAATTCTGAAAATAATTCTAATAATGAAGGATGAATAACTGAATCTAATTCATCAAAAATCATTATTGATGGTTTTTTATAACTTTTTTCGTTTATTGGTAGTTCTAGCCAATTTTTTAATAACACAAAAAATATTATTACTCAACTTCAAGCTGAAATATAATCTATATCTTTAGGTGCATTTGGAGAATCTATAAAGATATCTCATTTAGGTCATTGTTTTGCAATAGTATTTATATAAACTTTATTAATAATTCAATTTGTGAAAAAGTTTAAATCTTTATAGAAAATTTCTCTTTGCTTTTTTCTTTTTTGAACATCAGCTAATAAATAATGAAATGTTGAATCCTTAAAAGAATTTGAATGTCTTTTTGTAGATTTATTATTTAATTCTTTTATTAATAACTCATTAGTTTCTATTTGATATTTTTCTAATACAAAATTATAAATTTCTTCAGAACTAAAAGAAGATTTTTTATTATAAGATATAATTTCATCTTTTGTTAAATTTTGAAACATTCTAAATAGATAAGTATTATTATTTTTATCATTATTTTCTATATTTATATCATCCCTAACTTCATAATTAAATACCTTTTTATAAGTATCTTTTTTAAGTTTCACTGGATACTTTTTCATTTTTTCTATAACAGACTTTCTTGTATCTACTGAATTTGACCAATTATAATCTATTTTTCATATTTGACCATAAGAATCTAGAGCTTGTTCATAAGAACTATTATACTTTTTTGAAACTTTATTTTTGAAGGTAAGTTTTAATAGTCTTGTAGCAATTCATTTATTTTCATTTCAAATTCAATGAGAAATACTAAGCCTGTCTATATCAGAAATAGTTGTTTCTATATTTAATGATTTATATCATTTTCAAACTGTAACAATATTTTTTCATAGATATTCCTTTTTTCATAAATTTTTATCTGTATTTAAGCAATTATCTAATATATTGATAAAATTAGTTTTTCAAGAAGAATTTTTTCAAGTTAATATATTTATATTTCAAAAAGAAACCTCTACTTTATTTAAATTACGAAATCTATCTATTACAAGCTTTTCAATCTTCATAATATAATCATTAATTAATAAGTACTATTATAGTATAGTATTATTTTGCAAAATGCAAATCTATTGTAGTTAAATACGGATATATACTTATTTAAAAATTACATTGATTCAATATTTTAAAAAAATACCGAAAATTAGTACTTAATTTGTGTACTTATTTTCGAGATTATTTAGATTTGAAATTTTATATTTTAGAATTATAAATTTCCTCCAAATAGTCAAAAAATTCAAATCTTGAAAATTTTTCGTATGGTTGAGTTTTCTATGAAAGATGCAAATATATTTTTCTTATGTCTATTTTAGTATAATTAATTTATACAAAGTATGGGTGTATTATGCTTGAATTTGTGAAAAATTACAATTTTTGAAGTTGTTTTTGTGAATTCATAAAATTATTAAATATTACTTTATTTTTTAACTAAATTCATTTTAAAAATCTCATAAACTTCTGAAAAAGGTAACATTTCTTTTATATGATTATTTCATATTTTAAAATGATGATTTTCAAGATTTTTTATATTTTTTGGTAAAATCATATCAAATCAGTTTTTAATAATTTCTCTATGAATATTTTTTATTTTTATACCAGTTATTCATTTCTTAAAATCTTTATGATATTTTTTAATCATTTGAATATAATCTAAACTTGTTCAACTATAATATTCTAAATGCAATAAAATATATAATTCAAAATCTCTATTTGAAAATAATACTTTTATTAATTTATCATTTTTAAAAAAGTTTTTTATTGTATTTATTTGATTTTTTGTATATCAATTAGATCAATCTGTATCTAGTATAATAAAAATCTTTGATTCTAATCATAATAATTCTTTTTCTGTATATCAATAATATTTTTGATAAATTGTTTTTAATATAGCTTTTTTAGTAGATTTTAATTTTTCTTTTGTCGTTCAAACTTGTTTATACTCTATAGCCTCTATTTTATAGTTACATCAATAATCATTTCATAAAAATTCTGATAAAGCAGAAAAATAACATTTTTCTGTTTCTCATTCTCAAAAAATAAAATAAGTTTTTAATCTAGTTCTTCATCATTTCAGTTTTTTCCTCATTTAATTTTATATCATCAAGTAAAATTGAAAAATCACCAACAGAAGGAACTCATCATAAACTTCATAAATTATATAATTTTCTTATATCTTTTTCACTTCTTAATGGAATATCATCAAAATCATATAATGTATAAAAATTTGAAAAATTTTCTTTATTTTTTGATACAATTCAAATTTGTTCTTTTTTAAACATTGATAAATCCATTAATTCTACATTATGAGTTGTAAAAATGAATTGATATTTTTTATCTATTTTCGTATGTATAAGTTTAAATAAATTTTTTAAAATATGAGGATGTAAATTTGTTTCTATTTCATCTATAAATAATATTCTTTCATTTAGAATAGAATCAATAATTGGTCATAAAATATAAAATAATTTTTGTGTTCAATCTGATTCACTTTGTATTGGTAAATATATTATTTCATCTGAATTATTTATTTTATGTCAAAATTCTATTTTAATAGATAAATCATTAATAAGTTCCTTTGGGGCATCTATCAATCTATCAAGTAATTCTTTAGGTAATTGTTTTTTTGTGATTTTTATATCACTTATATTTATATCTGCACATCTCAAAAATTCTATAACTATTTTTTTATTTTCATCAGATTTAACTAAGTCTAAAAGTCATATAGTTAAACCAGGTCAAATATCATTATCAAAAATAATATTTAATTTATTAAAAAAATAATCTATTGGTTTTTTATTTAATATTCAGTTCCATTGAGATAAAACAGCAAAGAAAGAAACATCTTCTTTCATTTTTTCAAGTCATTTTTTAGCTTCTTTTTCAAAAGATTTATCAAATTTAATTTTTTGTCATCTTCTTTCATATAAAGAAACTTTTCATTTTGTCTTTACTTCAAATAAATTTTCAGTTAAAAATTTATTTTCAAAAATTTCAAAATTATAAATATATTCTTTATTTTCTATAAAAAAACATATTTCCAAAAATGTAGGTTCTTCTTTAGATTTAGAATCTAGTAAAAAGGGAGATAACATAAAACTAAGTTTTTTATTATCTGTAGATGTTGCAATAAATTGAATTAAATCAATTGCCTTTAAAATATTACTTTTTCAACTAGAGTTTGCTCAATAAATAAGCATACTTTTGGAAAAAGTAGTTTTTTTTCAAAGACTTTTAATATTAAAAACGTTTTCTGATTTTCATCCATAATTAGATGACTCAAAATTTATTTCCTTTTCCTCTTTAAAAGATAAAAAGTTTCTTATTTTTATATATTTTAACATAATATTATTATAATTATTAATGATTATAATAATATTATAATATTTATTTGATTTTTGCAAGTTTATTACATATATTGTAGTTTTATATGCTATTCTTTTAAAAAAACAATAAACTAAAACGGTATTTTAGCACATTCTATATATTATAATTTGATTTTATGGATTTTTTAGATATTATAGAATAAATATTAATTAGTAATATATAGAAAATGAAAATAAAAAGTTTAAGCATAAAAAATTTTAGACATTTTGATAATTTTAAATTAAATCTATTAAATGATAGTTTTAATTTAATAGTTTGAGAAAATTGAGCTTGAAAAACAACTATTTTTTATAGTTTAAGAATATTATTTGATTCAAATATATTTTTAACAAAATTCTTTAATGAAAATGACTTTGAAAAATGAGACAATCTAATTATTGAAGTCATTTTGGAATTTAAAAAAGATAATAAAAATTTATATTTATTTAAAGATTGTATAAATAAAATAGAAGAAAACTCTATTGATATTTTAGTTTGATTTTATAAAAAAGATTTAGATTCAGAATGAATTTATTTTTGAAAGAAATCTTTTATCAATGAAAAAAGTTTTGATAACATAGAAAACTTTAAAATCAATCTTTTTGAAATTAAAAAATATATTCAAGTTGTTTATATTGATTGAACAAGAGCAGAACAAAATTTTTATACAAATAATTCCTTTTATACGAAAGTGTGAAGGTATTTATATGAATTAAATAAAGATGAATTAAAATTAGTTGATTTAAATAAAGATGAATTAAAGAAAAATGATATAATGAAAAAAATTATTGATAATTCTGAATCTAATAATTTTTCTGAATATTTAAATAAAATTATTTTAGAACAAGATGAAAAAAGTGATAATATTTTTTTAGATGATGATAATAATTTACCTCAATCTACTTTTTTAAGTTTATTGAAACTAAATTTATTTAAAAAACATTTAGATAAAAATAGTACTGGTTGGCAATATATAATTTTTGCAGTTTTTGCAATTTTTTATATTAAAGAATTAGAAAATGAAATAAAAAAAGAAGGTGAAGAAGAAAAATATTATTTAATTTTAATGGAAGAACCAGAAGCACATCTACACCCTCAAATGCAAAGAAATTTATTACATTTTATAAAAAATGAATTTAATCATATTGAAAAATCAAGCCTATTAGTTTCAACTCATTCACCAAATATAATCAGAGCTGTAAAAGATATAGAAAAAACTATTTTTATTAATAAAAATTCAAATAAAAGTCTACCTGAAAATTTAGATTGAGATATTAAAAAATATATTAATAAATTAAATATTTTTATTGATATAAATAAAGCAGAATTACTTTTTTCAAGATGAATTATTTTTGTTGAATGAATAGCAGAAGAAATTTTAATTCCTAAATTTTTTGAAAAACATATTTGAAAAACCTTAGATAATTATTGAATTAGTGTAATAAATGTAAATTCAACTGATTTTTATTGCTATGCTTTATATGCTGAAAGTTTAAAAATTCCTTGGGTCATTATTACTGATTGAGATATTACAAAGGATAATACTTATAAATGAGAAACAAGAAAAAATAATCATACAAATATTTTCTTATATAATAATTACTTTATATGATTTGATACTTTAGAGATAGATTTAGCAATAAATAATTTAGAAATAATAAAAAATAGTATCTCTTCAGCTATTTGAAGAACTCAATTAGATTTTATTGTTTGAAAAATAAAAAGTGATAAAAGTAGTTATGAAAACAAAGAAGATACTAATTTTAAAGATAAGTATAGAAAGTTTTTTAATAATTTAGACTCTAAATCTGATTTAGCTTATAATTTATTTGAAAATATTGATGATACTTTTAAAATACCACTATATATAACAAATACTTTTGATTCAATTAGAAGTAAATTAGAAATTAATAGTATTGAAAAAGAAGATGCAAATGCTAGTAAAAATGAAACTATAAAAATTGAAAAAAAAGCACCTAAAAATAATGATGAAATTTCAATTGACGATGTACCTTTTTAATAAAAAATACTATGGCTGATGATTGATTAGATGAATCAAAAAGAAAAATAATAAAAGAATTTTTTGAAAAAAAAGATGATAAAGATTTTAAATGATTTAAAATTCAAGCATGACCCTGAACTTGAAAAACAACTTTATTATCTCATTTAATAACTCAAATAATAGAAAGAGATTGAATAAAAAGTTTTTATATATTAAGTCATACAAATTCTTCTATTGATACTATTAATAACAAGATAAAAAATAAATGATATAATTGTGATATAAAAACTATAGCTTCTTTTTTTATTGAATCTTTTATGATGCCATTTTCATATTCTATATTAGAAAAAATAAAATTAAATGCAAAAATACATCCAAATAATCCATATATTAATTTTTTAGAAAAAATAAGTAATAATTTTTCTGAAAAACAAATTGAATGAAAAGATTGGGATACTTTTAATTATTTAATATTTAATTATTTAAATAATGATTTTTATTTTAATTTATTTAATCATTTATTAATTTCAAAATGAATAAAATATATTTTTATTGATGAATATCAAGATACAGATTTAAATTTTATATAAATCTTTAATAAAATAATAGAAAAATGAAATATAAAATTTATAATAGTTTGAGATAAATATCAAGATTTAACTTACTTAAATTGAAAAACAAAACCTCCATTTTGAGTAGTATTAGAAAATAAAGAATTAGAATATACTTATAGATTTTGAGATAAAATATTAGATAAAGTTAATAAAATAAGAGAATCCTGAATTAATAAAAGTAATTGAGAAGAATGTAATATAATAGAATTAAATTGAGATGATTATAAAAATTGGAATTTTATAAAAAAGAATATAGATAAATTTAGAAATAAAAAAAATATTATAATTTTTCAACCAACTACAGATAAAAATTTTGGTAAAGAGTTTAATAATAAAATAAAACCTTTTTTTGATAGTATATGATTAGTTTTTCTTTATACAGAAAAACCTTTATATAATTTTCATTTAAAATCTTTTTTTGAAAATATTATGAAGTTTATTTTATGATATGAGGAAATAATATATTCAAGTTATATTGAATATAAAATTGATAATTTTTTCTTTAAATCAGATGAATCAAATTATATTTTATTTAAAAATTTAATTTATTTAAATAGAGAAATTAAATTAAATGATTTAGTAACGATATTAAAAAAATGTTTTGATGTAAATAAATTTAAGGATGAAAATATAAAAAATTATTTCTATGAAATACTAGACAAATTAAGTAATATTAATTTAAAATTAATAGATATAGAAAAAATAGATTTAACTAATATTTTATGAAAAATTAATAATAATGAAATATGATTTACAACAAATACAATTACATCATCAAAATGAAAAGAATATGATAATGTGATAATATTAAATATATGGAATAAACAGACTTTAACAAATGCATTAAATGAACAAAATATTAATGCATTAAATCATTATTATGTAGCAGTAAGTAGAGCAAAGGAAAATGTTTTTACTTTTGTTGATTATTAAATTAAAAACTAAACTATGAAAGTTTAGTTTTTTTCTTCCCAAAATTTTACAAACCCCAAAAAATCCATACAATAAAAAAGCCGAAATATTTTACTTAATTACATTAATAGAGATTAATTTAACCTTCAATAAAGGGCAACTAAGTTGTCTGCTCCTTTTTGAGGTTAATTCTCTAAAATGTAAGATGTTTCGGCAAAATTCATCAAAAGACTAATTTAGTTGTCCTTTTTTTGATTTTTGCTGAAACATAAAAGAAAACCATTATTTATTTTGGCATATTAATTTTTAATATGCTTTTTTATGTATGAAAAAAAATCTTGAAATACAAATTTAAGGAAGGCTAATAAAGCCAAAAATGATGAGTTTTATACTCAATTATCAGATATAGAAAAAGAACTCTGACACTATAAAAATCATTTTAAGTGAAAAATAATTTTTTGTAATTGTGATGATCCAGAAGAAAGTAATTTTTTTAGATATTTTTCTTTAAATTTTGAACATTTAGGATTAAAAAAATTAATTACAACTCATTATCAAGATAAAAAACCGTCTTATAAATTAGAAATCACAAGATGATTAGATTTAAATAATGATTGAAAAATTGATTTTAAAGATACTATAAAAATTCCTCTAAAAAAAAATTGAGATTTTAGAAGTCCTGAATGTATAGAAATTTTAAAAGAAGCTGATATTATAGTCACAAATCCCCCATTTTCACTTTTTAGAGAATATGTAGAACAACTTTTTGAACATGATAAAAAATTTATAATTATTGGTAATTTAAATGCTCTTTCATATAAAGAAATTTTTAAATTAATTAAAGAAAATAAAATTTGGGCATGATATGGATTTAATCTAAGTTTAGTATTTAGATCTACCTATGAAAATCAACTTGAATCTAATATAAAATTTTGTGAACAAAAATGATATTTTTGAAAAAATTATATTAAAACTCCTGCAATAAATTGGTTTACAAACCTTGATATTGAAAAAAGGCATGAAGATATGATTCTATATAAGACTTATAATGAAACAGACTATCCTAAGTTTGATAATTATGATGCTATAAATGTTGATAAAGTAAAAGACATTCCAATGGATTATACTTGATATATATGAGTTCCAATAACATTTTTAGGTAAATATAATCCTGAACAATTTGAAATTATAGACTGATTAAATCGTTATAGTATTTTAGATTGACCTACTGAAGAAACAAGATGAAAATATTTATCTCAAGTAAATTGAAAACCAATTTATATTAGAATTGTCATCAAAAACAAAAAACTATAAAAAAAACTTGTAGCCTCTTTCTCCTGACAAGGAGAGAGAATTCAAGAGAGAGGTATTTAATTACTAAAAAATAAACTTATGAAAATAGAACTAAAAGAAATATCAATTAGAGAGGTTTCTAATTGATATATAAACAATGATGAAGAAGGTGTAGTTGGATATGGTGGGAAATTAAATATTCGTCCTAAATATCAAAGAGAGTTTGTATATAAAGACAAACAAAGAGACTCTGTAATTGAAACTATTAAAAAAGACTTCCCTCTTAATGTTATGTATTGGGTTAAAAACGAAGATGATAGTTATGAAATTTTAGATGGGCAACAAAGAACTATTAGTATATGTGAATATGTATCAGGTAAATTTTCGCTAGATTACAGGTATTTTCATAATCTTGAAAAAGAAGAACAAGAGCAAATATTTGACTATAAATTGATGGTATATTTTTGTGAATGAACTGATAAAGAAAAACTAAATTGGTTTAAAACTATCAATATTGCAGGAGAAAAACTTACAGACCAAGAATTGAGAAATGCAATTTATACTGGAACTTGGTTAACAGAAGCAAAAAAATATTTCAGTAAATCTGGTTGCCCTGCTTATAGTATTGCTAGTGATTATTTAAAAGGTTCTTCAATCCGTCAAGAATATTTAGAAACAGCTATTAGATGGATAAGTGATGAAAATATTGAACAATATATGTCAGAAAATCAACACGAACCTAATGCGAATGAACTATGGTTATACTTTAAAAATGTAATAGATTGGATTCAAGTTATTTTCTCAAAGTATCGTAAAGAAATGAAAGGAGTTTCTTGGGGAACTTTATATAATGAATTTAAAGATACTAAAATTGATTCTAAAAAATTAGAAGAAGAAATCACGAGATTAATGCAAGATGAAGATGTAACAAAAAAATCAGGTATTTATTCATATATTTTAACAAAAAAAGAAAAATATTTAAATGTTCGTACTTTTACAGACAAGCAGAAAAGAGAAGCTTATGAAAAACAAAAAGGAGTTTGTATAAAATGTAAGCAAAACTTTGAATTAAATGAAATGGAAGCAGATCATATTACACCTTGGCATGAAGGAGGAAAAACAACTCAGCAAAATTGCCAAATGTTATGTAAAAATGATAATAGAATTAAATCTGGAAAATAATAATTATAAAATTATTGATTAAAAATTTTAATCTCAGTTCTGACTTTGTTTACAATGGTCGGCCATTAATGTTACACAAAAAATACAACTTAATATTTATATTAGTTGTATTTTTTATTTATAATTTTTTATAAACTTCTCACCTGCTCCCCCGCTTTAAAAAATGATATTGAAATAGTATCTTCAATAATTTCGTAATATCTGTCCTATCTTTATCTGCTATGGACGACTTTTATTGAAAAGCATTAATAAAGTCTTCTAACAAATCATCTTTGTCTTCGATTCATACAGATAACCTTACTAAATTATAGCCTATCATATCTTTTGTTTTTTTTGGTAAGTTTTTTCATCAAATATAGTTAGGGAAATCAATTAAAGATTCTGTTCATCAGAAACTAACTGCTGGATTCCATAACTGAAATTTAGAAAATCATTTTTTTATTTGCTCATAATCAAGATTCAATCTTACAGATATTACTCATCATCATCATTTTATTTGTTTTTGAGCTATCTCATATTGTGGATAACTTTCAAGTTTTGGGTAAATAACAGAATCTGTAATTTCTGAATTTTCTAATTTTTCAGCAATATAATTAGCATTTTCCTCAATTTGTTTCATTCTAATTTTGAAAGTTTTTAAACTTCTCTCTAATAACCAACAGTTAAAAGGAGATGGAAATAATCATAAAATATTTCTAGTTTTTCTGATACTGTCACAATAAAATTTATTATTTGATGAAGTAAATCATCACATTACATCCGCTGTTCCTCAAATGTACTTTGTTGCTGTTTGAACAACAATATCAGCTCATAACTCAAGAGGAGAAATATTAATAGAACTTAAAAAACTTGAATCAACACATACAATAATATTCTTTTTCTTAGCAATCTTTGAAATTTTTTGTATATCATATAATCTAAGTAACGGATTTGATGGTGTTTCTATCCATATCATTTTAGTATTTTTTGATATAGAGTTTTCTAATAATTTCATATCTAATAAATCAATAAAATTTGTTTTAATTCAAAATTTACTGTAAATTTCTGAAAACAATTGATTTGTTCAAATATAAGTATTATTATTACATATAACATCATCTCAATTCTGTAATACAGAAGTCAAAGTAGCAGTTATAGCAGACATTCATGTTGGAAATACAATAGTACCAACTGCCCCCTCCTCAATTAAATTTAATTTTTTTTCTAAACTATCAAAATTTGGATTTCATCATCAAGTATAAAGATATTCTCACCATTCTTCAATAGAATCTTGTTTGAAAGTTGTAGTCATATATATTGGCTCTACAATTGCATTTTTAGATATTTTATTATCTAAATTATTATTTAAAATTGTTGTCTTTTTCATATTTATATTTTATTATTTAGTAAAAAGTCTATAGATCACTTTACATTTGCTATAGCAATAGAAGGATTTTGGGTTAAAGTTCATCTAAAAATTAGAGGTTTATCACTCCAAAATTCCTTATCTCATCAAAAGTTTTGTCCAGGAGCGACTACTGTTCAGTTGTATAAAAACATATATCTGACTATCTCATTAACATCATATTTTTGAATTAATTTTGCTGAAATATCATTCGGTATTTTTAAAAATATATTAAAAAAAGATTTAATTTCTCCTCACATTCAAGAGAAAGTTCATCATTCTCAGGTATTTTTTCTAAATGTATTTAATGAATTCTTCATTATTGCAAAAAAATTACTTTTCCATTCTAAATATTGCTTTATTAATTCTGGAGTTATTTTTCACCTTATTGAATTAAAAATTCGCTCACTTGGATCAAAATTATTGAATACATTATCTATTGATTTAGAGATAGAAATATCTGGATTATTTATTTTCTCTGTATCAAAAATTTCTAAGAAAGTATACATAGCATTTGTTTCAATATTCAATGCTAATCAATCTCTATTTTCTCATGCTTTTTTTATGAGTTCATTTATAACTCATTCATTCTTTGTTGCTAGGAAACCTTGTCTTTTTCAAGGAAAACCTTGTCCTTTTGAAGGAGATCCAAAAAATATAGTTTCTTCTAGTATTCATTCTTCCTTAGACAACTTATAAAAATTTGCCGTATTTTCTCTATCTATTTCGGTTCATTCAAATGCAGTATCTATTACGACAAAACACTCTTTCTCTTTTGCAAGCAGTAACATTTCTTTTCATTCTTCCTCTGTATAACATTCTCATGATATTCAAGGTTGAATAATCCAAATAACACCGTCTTTCTCCAAATTATTTTCTATTTGTTGTATTGAAGGCAAAATTTTAAAATCTCAATCATCTTTAGATCATATTTCATTATTAAACAAAGTTTTTATATTATTTCATTTTCAATATTGCATAAAATATCATAGTCAACACTGAACTATTTGTTTGCCTCAAAAGTACTCAGCTAGTAAAGCTATAGCCTCTGTTCATCATAACGTCCTCATTATATCTGTAGGTCAAAAATCTTCATCTCAAACTTTTGCATTTAACATACATGATAACATTCTCATAACATTATCTGGACCTCTCGATCATGTATATTCTAAGGCTCAACTATCAGATTCAGCCTCAAGTATATTTGCAACTCTCATAGGAGGACTAACTCAAATTTCAGGTGTTGTAACTCATCCTCACAATTCACTTGGTTGTTGTAAACTTATTACTCTCTTTTTCTCTTCTCATATGGGTTGGTTTAAAAAATTTCTCCAAAAATCCTCATATGTAGTTCATTGTTTTCAATCCCAAACCATAGTATTTTCTATGTTAGGATTTTTTGTTAATTCCTTTAATTCACTTATTCTATTTTTCATATTTATTTAATTAATCCGATAAAAAAACCATTGCTAGTTTTCCTAGCAACAGTTATATAATTTTTGATAGCACAAAATAACCATATTTAGGAATGATGGTTAATATGATGTTTATCTGATATAGATTTTAATAATGAAATAGCTTTTTTGTATCAAAAATTTTCTCAATTTAAATATTTTGAAATCCTAGCAATAGTTGTTGAACTCATTTTAGTTTTTTCTTCAATTTTAGAATAACTAACTTTTTCTTCTAACATTTTAGCAACTTCAAATCTCCTTGAAAATTCAAGTATCTCTTTTTCACTCAACAAATCTCTAATAAATTCAAATACTTCCATTTTATCATCAATTTTTGATAAAACAGTTATTATATTTTCGGAATATTTAATTAAATCTTTATTTTTCATCGCTTTAGTTGATTAAAGTATTTACATAAAAGCACTTTATTTAAATAAAGTGCTTTGTCAAAACTTTATTGTGTTTTAATTTTAAAAATAGGTTAATCTAGGCTTAATAGTAAAAAATAAGTGGCTAAAATAGAGAGTATTTGGTAATATAAAGCCAAATACTCCTTAACCTTTAGCAATGGTAAATAAAAGTTACCAAAAAAGGTGCAAGAAATGCAAATCAAGAGAAATAAATAATTTTAATTATCAAAATTTATCTTTTACTTCAGTTCTGACTTTGTCTACGACGGCCAACCATTTAAAATTAAAAAAAGAGATATAGAGTAACATTTATATTTCTTTTTTTGATATTAATTTTTTTTTATATATAATATAATCTTCAATATATATTCTTAATTATAAGCTTATGAATAATATAATATGAGTTCTTCAAAAATGAACATTTATAGGTGGTTTAATAATAATGCTTATTTGAGTAACTGTATTTTTCGTAAATAAAAATACTATTACTCAAACAGACACAGTTTCATCGTTTGAAGATTGTGTTAATGCTGGAAATCCGATAATGGAAAGTTATCCAAGACAATGTCGTCATAATAGAGTAACATTTATTGAAATAATTTCTGATTCAAAAGATATTATAGATAATTGAGAAAATAATAAAGAACCTAAAACTATAAATTATAATTGAATAGATGAAACTGGATTAGGTCTAAAAGTTTCAGATGATTTTACTATTTCTATTTTTACAGATAATCTTCCTTGAGCAAGAGATTTAGT
This sequence comes from Candidatus Altimarinota bacterium, assembly GCA_045107135.1. GTDB lineage: Bacteria > Patescibacteriota > Gracilibacteria > BD1-5 > UBA6164 > UBA6164. Next base: position 38,191 of record JASFZI010000077.1, on the reverse strand, counting down.
ATGACCTGATAGTTCTTGAAATTTTATTTTAAGTCGTACTAGTGAGTGAGTTATAACTATGTTGATTATGAAAGATTGAGAAGTTGATCAGAAAATTAATATATTAAAAAATCTTAATAATCCTCATTGATTAGTCCTAGATAACGATTGAATAACATTATATTATGCAGAAACAGATAAATTATCAAAAGTAAGATTATACTCAGATTGAAGTCCTGAAAAAATAGTAGATTTACCTAAGTGATGAAGACACTTCACTCGTTCGTTAGTATGGGGATCAGACTGAAAATTATATATTTCTATATGATCAACATGTGATACTTGTTATGAAAAAGATGAAAGGATAGCAAGTATATATAGTATAAATAAAGATTGAACAAATTTTGAAAAAGTTGCAAGTGGCCTACGTAACTCAGTATTTATGGATATAAATCCTATAACTGGTGATATATGGGCAACTGAAATGTGAAGAGATAATCTGTGAGATGATCTTCCACCTGATGAGATAAATATAATAAAAAAATGAAATAATTATGGTTGGCCAATTTGTTATTGAAAAAATATTCATGATAGTGTATTTGATAAAAATGTATACATACAAAACCCTTGTACAGATAAAACCCCATCTCATATAGATTTACAAGCACATAGTGCCCCACTATGACTTAGTTTTATTCCTGAAGAATGATGGCCAGAAGAATATTGGAATGATTTACTTATATCATACCATTGATCTTGGAACAGAAGTGAAAAAACTTGATATAAAATAGTTCATATCAAGTTAGATGATTTTTGAAATGTTATCCATAAAAGAGATTTTATAACTTGATGGCTTGATGAAGATGATAAAATATCAGGTCGTCCAGTAGATATACTTAGTTTCCCTTGATGAATTGCTTATATAACAGATGATAAAAAAGGTGTTATTTATAAATTAATTTATAAATAAATCCAAATATTTTCAGTAACCTTCTTTTTCTAAATTTTCCTTTGAAATAAATATCAATGCAGCTGAATTCATACAATATCTTATAAATCAATTATCTTCAGGTCAATCATAAATTATATGGCCAATATGAGCTTTAGATTTAGCTCAAGTTATTTCTAATCTTTTTGAAAAAATAGTATTATCTTCTCTTTCCACAACATTATCCAGACTTATAGGTTTAGTAAAACTTGGCCATCCGGTACCAGATTCATATTTAGTTGTACTTGAAAACAAAGGTGTTCAATCAATTATATCAACATAAATTCACTGCTTTTTATTATCCCAATATTCATTATCAAAAGGTCTTTCTGTTCATGCTTTTTGAGTTACTCTATACTGTATATCTGTTAATTTTTCTCATTTATAATTAAACCTTATATCTTTATTTATATTCTTTCCATTAAAATTATAATGTAAATCATCTCACCAAATTCACTCAAGATATTCTTTTCTTCAAGAACCATTTGTATACACATTATATCTCACCGGATTTTTTATATAAAAATCTTGGTGATATTCTTCGGCATCATAAAAATTAGTAAATTCTGTAATTGGAGTAATAAGTTCTTTATCACCATATCTTCAACTTTCTTGTAATTTATTTATTGAATTTATTGCTAATTCTTTTTCTTCATTATTTAAATAAAATATTGCTGAAGTATATTGAAATCATCTATCTACATACTGTCATTCATTATCTGTAGGATTTACTGTTCTCCAAAATATTTCCAATAAATCATTATAACTGACTGTATCAGCATCATAAATTACTTTAACTGCCTCTTTATGTCATGTAGTTCATTTTCAAACTTGTTTATATGTTGGATTTTCAATATTTCATCATGCATAACCACTTATTACATCAATAATTCAATTTTCTTTATATTTTTCAAAAGATAATTCTGTACACCAAAAACATCAACCTGCAAAATATGCTTCTTTTATATTATTTGTAGTTTTAATATTTTCCTCAACTATCTTAGTTACAGAGCTGTATTTCCAGCTGTTATATCAAAAATAACTAATTAAAATTATTATAAGTAAAAATCAAAACTTTATATATATTTTATTATTTTTCATTGCTCATAAATTATATATTAAAATAAAACCTAGTTATACTCATAATAATGAAAAATACCAAAAATTAATCTTTTGTATTTTAATAAAAATAATTATAATATAACTCTTAATAGTAATCTAAATATTATGACTAAATTTAAAAAATTTTTAAAGATAACATGATTACCTGTTTTATTTGCTTCATTATGTTGTGTATCACCTATTATACTATTACTTTTTTGACTATGAAGCCTAACTTTTGTTAGCTCTTTAGCTGATACCTTATACGGAGATTTTAAGTGGTATTTTAGATTGTTTTGATTATTTTTATTAGCAATTTCATTAATTATATATTTCAGAAAAAAATGAATTTGTACATTAGATCAAGTTAAAAAAGAAAGAACTAAGATAATTAATACAATATTAATTGCATTAATCGCATGAATTCTTTGATACATGTTTTTCTTATATGTAATTGTGCATTATATTTGAGTTTTTCTTAAAATATGGGAATAAAATAATAATTTTTTATTTTTTTATAAATAACTAGTAAATCTAATACTATGACAAGTATATCAATTAGAATTTTTTTGTAAGTAATCTTGATGATATTCCTCTGCTGTCCAAAATTTATTATATTTTTCAAGGGTTGTTACTACAGGATTTTCCCATCTTTCAGATTTATTAACTATTTCTACCATATCTTTAGCTATTTTAAATTCTTCTTCATCTTGGTAAAAAATAGATGATCTGTAAGAACTTCAAATATCATTTCATTGTTGATTAGGAGTTGTTGGATTATGTATACGAAAAAAGAAATCTAATAATTCTTTAAAAGATGTATATTTTGTATCATAAATAATTTCAATAGATTCAGCATGTCCTGGATGATTTTCATATGTAGGATTATCGTTTATTCATCATGTATATCATACTTGAGTATCTAAGATTCCTTCTTGATTTCTAAATAATTCTTCTGCTCACCAAAAACATCAACATGCAAAATATGCTTTTTTAGTTTCCATTATTAAAAAATTATTCAAATAAATTTAAATATTCTTTATATCATTCTTTTTCTAAATTTTCTTTTTTAATAAATTTCATAGCCGCAGAATTCATACAATATCTTAATCATCATTTATCTTCAGGTCAATCATTAAATACATGACCAATATGTGAATCTGATTTAGCTCAAACAATTTCAGTTCTAGTTGAGAATAAAGTATTATCTTCTTTTTCTTCTATATTTTCTAAGCTAATAGGCCTAGTAAAACTTGGCCATCCTGTACCTGATACATATTTATCATTACTTGAAAATAATGGTATTCAATCAATTATATCAACATAAATTCATTCTTCTTTATTATCCCAATATTCATTATCAAAAGGTTTTTCAGTTCAAGCTTCTTGTGTTACCTTATATTGTATAGGCGTTAGTTTTTCTCATTCATAATTACTCATAATATTAAAATTATAATGTAAATCATCTCACCAAATTGATTCAAGATATTTTTTTTCTTCAAGAATTATTTGTAGTTTCTGTTTTTTGTTTTATATTTTCTTTTACTAAATTATAATTCCAATAATTATATCAGAAATATAAAATAAAAATAGATAACAAAATAATTAATAATTTCATATATATTTTCATAATAAATTTATATTAAATCATAAAGGAACTATTATAATAATATTAATTATATATGCAATAAATTTAATATATAAATAAATTTAGTTTTTTTTATTAAAACAATTATAATAATAATTGTATATTAATATTTATAATTATTTTCTTAAATAGTTGTGGTTTTCAAAATAATCAAATAAATAAACCAGATTCTAAATCTAACATTATTAATAATGCTCAAACAGGTAGTAATGAAAATACAAATACTTGAACAAAAGTATATAATAATAAAACAGTATCTAATTGAATTGATAAAACTTGATTATGATTAAAAGTAAAAGATGGTTTTACTATTTCAATTTTTGCAGATAAATTAGATTGAGCTCGTGACTTGGTTTGACCTGATATTTCATGAAACTTTTTATTAAGTCGTACAAGTAAATGAATAATTACAATGATTGTTATAAAAGATTGAAAAGTTGAAGAAAAAAATGATATAATTAAAAAGTGAAATGATTATTGATGGCCTGTATGTTATGGACAGAATATCAATGATAGAAATTTTGATAAAAATATTTATATAGTTAATCCTTGTATGAATAAAACTCCTCCGCATATAGAATTACAGGCGCATAGTGCACCACTTTGATTAAGTTTCATACCTGAGGAATGATGGCCAGAAAATTATTGGAATGATTTAATTGTATCATACCATTGATCATGGAATAGAAAAGAAAAAACTTGATATAAATTAGTACATATAAAACTAGATGATTTATGAAATGTGACTAATAAAACAGATTTTATTACTTGATGGATAGATGAAAAAGAAAATATATACTTACAGTTAATTGTTTTTTTAGTCCTATAGGTTAACATATTTTATCTAAAGTTTTTTTATATTGTTCTATCATAAATTTATAATATTTCTTTTTATTTCAAGCACTACATGATGAAATAGCATTAGAATATGATAATTTATTTTCTTTAAATACAATCATTGGAAACATTCCATTTTGTAATAATATTTTATTCATTAAAAATCTTCAAGTTCTTCAATTTCAATCTTCAAAAGGATGTATTTGTTCATATTTTAAATGAAAATCAAAAGCTAAACTTAAAGAAAAAATATCTTTTTTACTTTTTTTATAATTTTCAATAAGAAGTAAGATTTCTTTAGATACATTTTCAGGATCAGTTGTAATATTATTATTAACTATATTTTTCACTTTTTTAAATCATCTAGGATATTTATTTCAATTAGATTGAAGTAAGTCTTTAGTCAATATATGATAAACTTTCTTTATATTTGCTTCATTAAAAATAAACTTTTTATTTATAAAATCCCATACTTTTATAGAATTTTCTACTTCTTTAATTTCATTTTTTATTTTATAAATATATTTTTTGTTCTCTATAATCTTTTTAACCTCCTCCTCTGGAATTTTACTTCATTCTATATTATTTGAATTAAATATAAATTCTATAGGAAAATTATCTTTAAACCAGTTTTCATATACATATCAATTATGATATAAATTACTACCTTTATCATCTAATAAGTTTAATACCTTAATATAATTATCCAAAAGTTTAGATTTAAAAACAACATCTTTTAGAGTTTCCTTATTATATATTTCAGCTTCAAACTTTTTATAACCGTCAGTATTAAAAATAAAATCACTTTCTTTTTTTGTAATAGCTCTAATATTTTTTTCATTAATTCAAAGTTCATCTATTTTAACAAGAAATTTCTTTCAAAAAGATTTCTTAGCTAAAAATTTTCAAGATTTTTTATTTTCTATAAACATAATTATTATAATTTATATATTAGGTACCAATATAGTACTATTTTTATTATTAAAAGTCAAATACTTTTTATATTTAATATGTTGTTTTTACTTTAAAATACAGCAAAACAACAAGGAGACTAAAAACTATCTTTTAAATTTTTAATTGTTATTTTTTTATTTAACCAAATATATTATTAAAATAATTATTGGTTGATGAATTAGGTAAATGATTAGTGATCTTTTTCAAATATATTCAAGAATATAATAAATTATATTCTTTTTAGACTTGAGTTTTAAAATACCTAATTTGTCCTTATTTGATAAAAATAAAGCAAAACTATATCAGAGTAACATTATTCAAAAATAAGGTAATATAGGATAAAAATCTGCTGATTTAAATCCAGAATATGTAAATCATAAAAAATAAAAATATTCACTTTGAATTACTGGGATAAAATAAAAACCATAAACAACTATTACTAATCATAATAATATATTATAATATTTTAACTTCCTGAATAATAACATAAACAAGAAACTAGTTGCAAAGAAATGTATTATTCAAAATCTAATGTACTGTTCAATAAAAAATAAGAAGGTAAACAAACTAATTAATCCAGCTATTAATCATAGTACAAGACTTGTTTTTAAATATTTTTTAACTATCTTGTTTTTATATTTTTGTTCAGCTAACAAAAAAGACATTCAAGCAACAAAAATAAATAGTGAAACTGATATTCTTCATACTAAAAACCAAAAATCATTAGAAAAATTTAATACATTTATATTAAATATATTAAACAATGAATAATTTAAATGAAAAACAACCATTAAAGTAATGGCTATTCATCTAAGTATGTCTAATTTTTCTAATCTCATTTTATATTATTATTATTTTTCCTAACCATCCCCCACTTCAACATAGCAGGAATATAAACTAAAATAATAAATGTTCCTAAAAGTAATCATCAGATAAAAGCTACTGCAAGACTTCACCATAAATCATCTTTTATAGCAAGAGTTGAAAGTCATAAGACTGTCGTAATAGTAGTAAGTAAAACTGGTTTAAATCTGGCTCTAATTACATCTAATATTAATTCATTACTATTTTTATACTTTTTATTTTTTTCATTATTATATTTTTCTATCAAAAGTATAGCATCATTTACTCATACTCACATCAAACCAAACATTCAAAGTTGAGCAGGAAAACTGAACGGTAATCATGAAATAGTAAGTAATAATATAGCTCAAATAAACAAAAATGGTATAACTGATAAAACCAAGAAAGGTTGTCTAAAATTTCAAAAATGTAATACTAAAACTGAAAACATAAGCATAATTCATATTCAAAATGCTTTAACCAAATCAATCATAGAACTTTGCATATCTTTAACATCTCAAGCATATTCTAGTGCTACTCATGGTATTTCTTTACTATATTTTTCTACAGATGTTTCAATATGTGGAGTTATGCTTCAAAGGCTTGTATCTTTTGTTTTATAAGCTCAAATATTTAGAATAAGTTTAGAATCAGAATGAATTAAACTTTTTACTTCTCAAACTATTACTACATCTTTTATTAATTGTTTTAGATAAATATCTCTACCTGGAACCATTATATCCAAAATGTTATTTTCTCATATTTTTGTAAAAGCTTTTACTTCAATTAAATCACTAGAATAATCATCTAGCTTCTTAAGTAAAACTCAATTAGGCTCATAATTTGAAGAATTTTCAATACTTGCAATAAGTATATCTAATTCTTTTGCAGAAATATTAAATTGTTTTAATTTTTCTATATCCCATGTAATATCAAATTTTCAATTGGTATATTCTAAAGAATTTGACCAGTCAAAAGTTCAAGGTATATTTTTTAATTCAGGTTCAATTTTATCATAAAAAGTTACTAAATCTTCTAAATTTTCTCAAACTAAATAAAAATTTACATCTTTACCAGAACTAGGACCATTTTTTTGTATAAACATTTCTAGAGATTTTAATTTAGAATCAAAATCTTCCATTTTGATAATACCTTTTAAATCTTGTATTATAGAAAATGACTCATAATCTCTTTCAGAATCCTTATCAGTAAGCTTTAAATCAATATATGATAAATTTGGATTAAATGAATTACTATAAACAACATTATCAAGTGGATCCAAACTTTTATAATCTCAAATATTTATACTCTGGTAAGCAAGTAATCATTTATTCTTATTAAAATAATCATCTATTTTATATGAAATATTAGATATTATAGCTTTATTTTCTTCTAAGGTTGTATTACTAGAAAATTTTAAATTAATATAAATATTATTTGTATCTGTTGATGGTAAAAAATCTACTTTCAAGAATTGTGAAGCAGCTCAAAAAGTAATAAAAAATAATATTATAAATGTAAATATTGATTTTTTATAATTTTTAATTGTTGCCTTAAAAAATCATTCAAGTTTTAAAAATAATTTATTTTCTTCTATTTTTTTAGATTTTAAATCTGGAGTTTTAAACTTTAAAAAACTTAAAACTATTGGCAAAAAAACAAGAGATACAAAAATAGAAATAATCAAAACAATATTTACAGTTGTAGGCATATATTTCATGAAATCTCAAATTTTACCACTAAGCATAAAACCTATAGGTAAAAACATAGAAATAGTAGTAAAATTTCATGATACTATAGGCTTCCAGTAAGTTTTAATAGAAAATCAAATAGCATCCCATTTTTTAAGTCATTTTTTCATTCCCTCTTCAAATCATTCTATAACTACAATTAAGTTATCAACCATAATTCAAAGAGTAAGAACAAGGGAAAAAGAAACTATATTGTTAAAAGTATATCCATAAGTTTTTAAAGCAATAAATGATATTAAATAAACTAACGGAAAAACTAAAGTTATTCAAATTGATTCTTTAAATCATATAAAAATTAATATAATTAAAAAAATTATAACTGTTGTTTGCCGAAAATTAGAAAGAAAAGTTTTATAAGTAGAGTCTATCTTTTCTTTTTGAGAATTGACTTCATAAACTTGTAAATTACTTAAATCATAACTATTTACAAGTTCTTTTATACTATCAATAGTTTCTAATATATCTGTACCAGGTATTTTTTTTATAGAGTAAGTTATACTTGAAAAAGTTTTTCAATTATCCATTATATAAGACTCTTTTTTATACATAGAAGGCCCCGTTGTAACTTTTGCAACATTACCTAACAAAATTGTATTTCAATCTTTATTTACTAGAGTTAAATTATTTAAAAATTCTACTATATTTTCAAAATATTTTGGATAAGACCTCAAAGTAAAAGTAAATAAATTACCATCTACTTCCTTTTTATCAGCAGGAAATTTATCTAAATAAGAAGTAATTTCAGATATAGCATATGAAAAGTTAATTTTACTATTTATAAGTTTTTCATAATCAAATTTTATTTTAACCACATCAGTATATGCTCATATTACATCCACTTCAGAAACTCAAGAAGTAGCTTGTAATTTATTTTCTAAAGTTCTTACCTTATCATAAAGAACACTTGGTAGATAAGGTCAAGAAACTGAAAAAGTATATATAGGTGAATCTGTCATATCTACTCTTTTCAAAACTGGTTCTTTTACTTCATCTGGAAAATCTCATTTAGTTTTATCTATTGCAGAATTTAAATCACTATAAGCTTCTCATATGTCTTTAGCTCTATCAAATTCAATAGATATAACTCATACATTATAAGCTGAAATAGACTTAACTTCATTAACCTGAGTAACACTCGAAAGATTATTTTCTAATTTTTCTATAACCTGTTTTTCTATAGTTTCAGGATCAGCTCAAGGATAAATAATAGAAATAGTAAAAAATGGCACATTTACAGCTGGACTAGCTTCCTTTGGAAAAGTTTTAAATGAAAACAATCCAATAATTACGGATAATAACATCAGCATTATTATAAAAGCCTTGAAATGTTTTAGGAATTTTACTAGCATATTTTTAGATTAATAATTATTTACAAATTTCACTTACGTTTTCTAATCCTGATTTAATTTCAATAAAATTTCAGTTTATATCTCACAATATTATTTCTTTTTCTAAAGTTCAAAGAGTAGAATTTATTTTTACAAAATTTCCGTTTATTTTATTTATAACATATGAAACAGGAATTTTAATATTTTTACTTTTTTCTCCTTCTTCAGATTGAGTAACTAAAAATAAATTTTCAATTTTTAAACTCAAAATTTCTCAATCCTTGAAAGAATTTTCATTAAGATAATTAGATTCATAAACATAATTCTGAGTAATAGAATCCTTGTATACCAATACATTTTCAATCATAATTTCATATGATTGATTATTAAACTCGAATACTAATTTATCTCACATATTTAATTCTATAGGAGAATAAATTTTTACTTTTTTAGATTGTGTGTTAGGTGAAATTTGACATATTGAAGTATTAATTCCAACACTGTTCCCTGTAGAAGAAGATTTTTGTTTAATAATTCATGAAACATTAGCGTAAATATTTCTGACACTCAAATTTGTATTTAAAGAATCTATACTTTGATTCACCTGTAAAATTTGATTATCTAAACTTAATACTTGTGATTCTTTAGTAGATAATAAATTAGATAAACTTGAATTTAATGTTTTTAATGCACTATCAAATGTAGATAATTGTAAATCAAGTCATACATCTATTGAATCAAGTTTATTTGTTTGTAAATTTTCTAAACTAGTCTTTGTCGTATCTATTTGATTTTGAAGTGACAAAATTTGAGTATCAAAAGTTGTAATAGTAGAAGATATAGAATTTTCTAAGCTATCCCATCAGCTTTTTATTTCAGCTAAACTATTAGAATAAGTAAGAAACAATAAATATAAACCATCAATCTGAGTTTGCGAAAAATTAACATTTGCAATTGATTCTTTAACTGCATCTCTTGCCATTTCATCTAATACAACTAGATCTCATAAAAAATCTGAAATTTCACTATCAGAAAGATCATTAATATTTTTAAAAATATTATTTAATCTAATAAATTCTAACTCCACAGCATTTCATAAACTTGAATCTTTTGCAGAAAGATAATCTTCATACTTATCATTTAGGTCTTTATTATCTTCCGTGATTCAATAGGTTTCATCTATTTTCAATAAATTATCACCAGATAAAGAATTCATGCTAGTAAACAAACTCACCCCACTTATATCTATTTTTTCTAATGCTTCTATTTTAGATTTTTCAGCTAATATCAAATTAGATTCTAGACTAGTTAAAGTTGTTTCTGAACTTATTATTTGTTTTTCTAAATCATTTTTATTTAACCCAGAAGATTTTTTAGTAAGTTCAATATTTTTTTCAGTTATTAAAATTTGTTCTTTCAAATCTGAAATTTGATTATCAAAACTAGAAATAGTTGAAGATTTAATAGATTCTAAATTAATTTTTTGATTTATTAAACTTCATTTTTGAATAGATAAGTTTATAGTATTTGGATTATTAAAATCAGGGCTTATTTTAGCAATTAATGTATTAGAAGTGACTTTTTTTCATGCATTACAATTCAAAGTATCCACAATTCAAGCCATAGGAGAAGAAACTGTTTTCATGTCATCACTTATAACAACTCATTTTAGTTTAAGTGTAGATTTATTAATTTCTCAAATTTTGTATGGATTTTCACAATATTCTATGTTTCAAGCTATATCAGAATTATTTACTTCTGTTTCTCAACATGAAACAAAAGTAAATAATATTAATAATAGTATAAATACCCCCGAGTACCCTCTCTTGATTTTTCAAATCAATTCACCTTGTATTTTTTTCATAAATTATTTTTATTTTTTTAAAATTACTCTCAAGGAATTTCTACTCATTCAGAAGTAATATACTTCATCAAGTCTCAAATATTATCATTTTTAACCAAACCTATATATTTATTATCCTTCATTAATACAACCATATTATCTCCAGGCTCTAAATTTAATTTATCCCTAATTTCCTTTGGAATAACTATTTGCCCTCTAGTTCACATAGAAGTTGTTCATACAATTTTTAAATTTATCATTTTCTTTAACATTTCTTTAATATTATTATATAAATATGAAAAATCATACTTTTCATATTTATATAGTAACACTCTTTTTTATTTTTACAAAAGAAATTATTTTTATTATGTTTTGACTTTATAATAAATTAATATAATATGTATATGAGACAAGTTCTCATTTTAAAATTAATAAATATGTCCTATGGAAAATAATATAAATATGCCTAGAGTTCCTTTAATTGGCGAAGATGCTCCAGCTTTCTCAGGTCCTTCTACAACAGGACCAATAAATTTCCCAGCTGATTATGATGGAAAATGGGTAGTTCTATTCTCTCACCCAGCTGATTTTACTCCAGTTTGTACTACAGAATTTATAGGCTTTCAAACTAAAAAAGCAGAATTTGATAAAAGAAATACTGAATTAATCGGTTATTCAGTTGATGGAATTCATTCACATATAGCATGGGTTCATAATATTAAAGACAATTTTAATGTAGATATAGAGTTTCCAATTATAGCTGCTCCTTCTATAGCAGTTGATTATGGTATGTTACAACCTAGTGCTGACAATGCTCACACTGTTAGAGCTGTTTTCATAATCAACCCTAAAGGTAAAATTGCTGCTCTTATGTATTACCCTTTATCAAACGGTAGAAATATAGACGAAATATTAAGATTACTTGATTCATTACAAATGAGTGCTAACCATGGTAGAGCTACTCCAGCCAATTGGCCAAATAATGATATCTTTGGATCAGATGTTATCGTTCCACCAGCTGAAAATTTAGAACAAGCTAAAGCTAATCCAGCTAAATATGAACACAAAGATTGGTATTTATGTACTGAAAAAATGCCTAAATAATATAAAATAAAAAACAACATTAATATTAAATTAATGTTGTTTTTTTATTTATATAGATTTTAAATAATAATTAAGTCTTCAAATTTGACAAAAATAGATAAATATTTTATTATTCTATATATAATAAAATATTTATACTTATCTGATTATGAACACAAATACTTATTGATGACATAATACGACTTTTGAAATTTCTAATACTCAGTTAGAAAAAAAATTTGATCAATATAATACACTAGAAAATGATAAGCATGATATCAGAAAAATTTTTCAAATTGCTGATGATAAGAGAAAATTAGAAATGATTAAATATATAGATTGAATTCTATTAAAATTTAATGAGATTCATAAAGATGTTATAGAAAGACAGGTCAAGGCTATTAATAAATGAGTTAAAGAAATCCTTACTAACTTGTCTACACTTAGGAATGATGATGAAGTCGTAGATGTTCTTGCTGAATTGGACTAATTACATTTTAATATAATAAATATGACTGATAATACTAATAAAATATATGCAGATATAAAACAAAATTTAAGTTCATTGTTTAAAATAGCTCCTGATAACAAAAATTTACTTAAATTAGATCAAGCTACTGAATATCTACAAAATAATCCTGAATGACTTTTAATAATTCAGAATGGATTAGAAAAAATAAATAAATCTGTAACTAAGATTAACAAACATTGAGAAAAACAATTTTCTTCAATAATTGAAGATATATTAATTTCTGTAAAATATAACTAAAAAAACATATAATATTTAATTAACCTAATTAATAATGGCACCTGAACAAAATAATAATTTATCATGACAAGAATCAATGGAAAAAGCTCCTATTACCATTGATAATATTAAACAAGATATTGAAAATAATCTAAGTTCTTTATCTGAAATTGATGCAGATAATGAAACTATTTCTAAAATGATAAAAATTACTGAACATTATAGGGAAGATAAAGAAGCTCTTTTAGTAATTTCTAAATGATTAGAAAAAATTGTACATGAAGTTAATTCTATTAAAGCACAATGAAAAGAAAAAATCTGAAAAATTATTAAAACAATGATGGCATGAATTGAAAAATCAGAATATTTAAAAGATATTAATGATTTAGAAGAGTTGAATAATATCTAACATAAATATTTATTAGCTTTTAAAATTATAAATTCAAAAACTAAAAAGACTAACTTTAGAGAGTTAGTCTTTTTTTTATACTTATTTTTTTACTTCACAAGCTCATCCAGCACAAACTGGAGCATATTTTTCTTCTTTTATATATCATTTGTCTCTTAATTTAATATATATATTACATCAAATACAGTTTCATAAAACTGCTTCTGCCCACATAAATACTAAACATACAATACATATTAGCATACCTGGTCAACATTTGCCAAAAATTGAAATAATTCAAAAAACTATTAATGCAAGTGTAAATCATATAATCCATGCAAATTGTTTTTGTTTTGCTCATACCCATTCAGGAGTTTTATTTTTAACTAAATAAGCTCACATAATTAAAAAAGGTGAATATTTTGGTCAAATAAAGACCTTAATAAATAAATCCAAAGTAAGAATTGGAACTATAATATTAGCAAGTAATGGAGTATGCGTAGTTAATGAAAATACAAGTGCTATCATTCATAAAACAAACATTAATCCAGCTCATGCCCTTACAGCATTATCATCCAATACTGGATAAGGAGCAGGGTTTCCATTAATTTTTAAATCTAGTATAATTTCTCATATTTTTGCTTTGAACATATCTTTTTAATTAATTAAATATAATACTTTAAATTTATTATTTTAGAGTAAAAAATAAGTAAGAGTTTAAAAAATTTGATTATTTTTTTAAAACTATATTATATATTATATCCAAAATTTATTTTATTTATAATAAAAAACATGAATAGCCTAAAATGAACTCAAACAGAAAAGAATCTTCTAAAATCATTTGCATGAGAATCTCAAGCAAGAATGAGATATGATTATTTTGCTAGTCAAGCTAAAAAAGATGGTCTTGTACAAATTTCTAATATTTTTACAGAAACTGCTTTAAATGAAAAAGAGCATGCTAAAAGATTTTTTAAATTTTTAGAAGGAAGTGATGTTGAAATTACAGCAACATACCCAGCTTGAAAAATATGAACAACTTTAGAAAATTTAAAAGCTGCAGCAAAATGAGAAAATGAAGAATGGACAGAACTATACCCAGAGTTTGCCAAAATAGCAAAAGAAGAAGGTTTTACAGAAATTGCTAAAGCTTTTACAATGATATCACTAGTTGAAAAAGCTCATGAAGAAAGGTATACAAAATTATATACTAATATTGAAGAATGAAAAGTATTCTCACGTGATGCTCAAATTACATGGAAATGTCAAAATTGCGGATACCTACACCAATGAAATTCTGCACCTGACGAATGCCCTGCATGTTTACATTCTCAAGCACATTTTCAAATAAAAGAAAATAATTATTAGTAAATAATTTATAAAATAAAAAATTAATTAGTCAATTTTATTGCATATAATAGTTTTTAATGATAAAATAGAGATATAATGTATATCTCTACAATTAAATTCTATATAAACAGATGGATATTTTAAAAACTCTTACAATCATATTAATTATATTTACATATTCAATAAATATAACAAATGCTCAAAATAATATATTACCTAAAAATACTATTAAAGAATGTATTATAATAAATATAGATGATTGAGATACTTTTGATTTACTCTGCAAAAATAAAGAGTATTTCTACAATGTCAGAACTTTATGAGTAAATGCCCCTGATTTTGGTAATAATATAGATAAAAATTATAAACACTGTTATTATGATGAGGCAAAAAAAATAATAAGTTCTATAAAAGAAAAAAAGATAATATTAATTGTTGAGTTTTATTGAAGTGATTTATGTAAAGATAAAGATAAATGATGTAGAAACCTTATCAGAATAATTGATAAAAATACCTGATTAGATATAAATGAGTTATTAATAAGAAAATGATATAATTTTAGTTGGACACAATTCTCGATGATTCCTAAAAAACTTAAAGCTAAATACTTTATAGCTGAAAAAAGAGCAGAAGCAGAAAAAATATGATTATGGTGAAAGTGTGAAATTGTCTATAATAAATGATATAATTATCTCGATAGCTCAAAACCTAACAAAATGACTAATTAAAAGAGCAATAGCCTATGGCTATTGCTCTTTTTTATCAACACTATTTTTCAGCCTTAATTTCAATTTCTTCATTATGTACTCATACTCATTTTATAACTCATACAATATCTTCATTTTCTCTTTCAACAACTGTTCAAATTCTTTTAGCTACAAATCAATTAGCTTTAGCCTCATTGACTGTTGTTTCAATATCAGATTCATCACATATAATTGCATACGATACTCACATATTCCATGATCAGATAGCATCTTTTCAAGTTATAGATCATAAAATTTGTAATATTTCGATTATTTGAGGTATCTTAATATCAGATATATCTAATTCAACAGCTAGATTTTTATTTCACTTTAATCAATCAGATATTTTTCTTCAAGGATTTCAAGTAACATGCATTAAAGAAGATGCATTTATTATAGGCTTATTATTCAATCAACCAAGTAAAACCCTTGAAATAAATGGATTATATATTGTAGTTTTTCAAGTAGCTATATCCCACATTTTTAATCAACTACATTCATCTTTTAATTTTTGTGGTAATTTAGAACTCAAATTGTTTCATATTTTATCTAAAAATTCCTCAAAAGTTAAAATTTCCCATCCTGTTCAAGCCAACTTATTCATTGCTGTTCTAATTCTAGTAATACCATTTGATCTAGGTCAAATAATACCATTTTCTGTAGGCACTTCTTCAAAATACATAATAGCTTGTCATGCTTTAATTTCAGTTAATTTTTCATCATTTCAAATAATTCATAATCATGTACCTCCAATATTAAATGAAATATCTCTTAAGATTACTTCTAATATTTTTTGAGAATTTTCATAAGTTTCAAAACTTCTATCTATTATCTCTCTAATTTTACCAAATGTATTTTTACAGGTAGATTTTAATAAACTCTTATTTTTTGAAACATAATTATCTAAATAATCATTTAATTCTTCATTTTCATATAATAACTTTTTAATTCTTTCATCTCCCAACATAATATCCAAAATTGCAGTACTGGTTACTCATGCCAATCTTTGAGGCTCTGTAACATCGCATAAGATTTTTGGCACCTTATCATTCTCTCACAATACAGCTGTTTCTCCAGCTGTTATTCAAATATCTAACTCAGTTGACACATTATATAATGCAAATTTCATAGATTCAGCAAAAAAGTTTCATCTTGGTCATTCTAAATGATTAATATCAATTATATTTGTTACAACAATAGCCATTTCTCATTCTCTTAGATCATCAATATTCATTGCTATTAAATCTCTAAGCATTCTTTCCCACAATTCAATTGAAATTTCCATAATTTTTTTATTGGAAACAAGACTTCCATCGAAATCTTCAACCAAAGAATTAAATACTTCTGAATATATTTGAATTTTGGTTCCAACTCAATCTATACTTTCAGTAACAGAAGATATTTGATTTTCACAATCATGCGGTGCAATAGGTACTCCTGTTTTTACTCTCCGTGAATTTCATTTTTTCTCTAAAAGATTTCTAATAGTTAATTTTTCAATAGCCTTATTACAAGCTTCTAAAAAATTCCCAGATACTTTATCTCATAATCATACAACTTTCTCATTATAACCATCATCCCCTATAATTGATTCTTCTATACTCATAATTTCAAATTAATTAATAAATAATTTAATGTATTATTTATAGTGTTTTTTTAAAATAAGTCAACCAAAAATAGATACTCATTAATGAGTATCTATTCATCATTATATGTAAATTTATATGTTTACTATAAATCCAAATATTGATCTATTCTTATTTGCCAAACAAATTCATCTACATGGGAAACAAGAATCATTCATCCTTCGAATTCACTAAGTGCTTGAGCTATTACTGGTATGTGTCTAAAGTTTATGTGGTTTGTAGGTTCATCTAGTATTAGAATACCTGGTTGTAGGAATACTAGTCTACAAAAAGCAACAAGTCATTTAAGTCATTCTGATAAGTCTCATATTCTAGATTTCATTATTGGTCAATTAATAAGAAATCACGCAGCCTTCGATCTAAGATCTTGTTCTCACATTTCTTCTCCTGCAACTTCTCTCAAACAATCATAAACAGTTTGATCAAAATCTAAATTTGAAAAATCTTGTCTATAATAACCTATTTTTACTCAAGCAGTTAAAGTTGCTCAAGTCTCATCACCATTTACTATTTTTTCAAGTAACGTAGATTTTCAAATACCATTTGGTCATGCTAAAAGGATGTGGTCATCCTTCCTAAGTTGTACATCTAAATCTCTTTCTACTACTTTATCATCATTTATTATATGAGCTGAATGTATATCTAATAGCACTCACCCAATATTCTCTTGCATTGGTATTTTAAAATCTCTAATAGTTTTATCTTCCCTTCTCGTATCAACCATATCATCTTGCATTTCAGAAGCTGCTTCTCTCATTTTTTTCGCTACAAGCCTAAGTTTACCTCATTTATGTGCAAATTTTTCTGCTTGAGCTTTTTTAGCATCTGCTTCTTTTTTTAGTCTTGCATTTGCCATATTTTCCTTTTCTATTTTTCTTTTAATTTGTTCAACTACATCATGGTAATCTCACATAAATTGTTCAACTCTTTTTGTTTGAATATCTAAATATAGTACTCAATCAGTAAAATTATTTAAAAATTCAGCATCATGCGATATAACTAAAACAGTATTTTTATAATTTTGTAGAAATGTTATTAAATGCCAAATTCATTCCTTATCAAGATTATTTGTTGGTTCATCTAGTAATAAAATATCAGGTTTTTGAATTAATGCTGCAGCAAGTAAAAGTCTTGCTTGTTGTCCTCCTGAAAAATCCTTTATTTGTTTATCAAGAGGAGCTTTTAAATTTACAACTTTAAATATATCAGCAATTTGTTTATCAATATTAAAAACCGAATCATCTCAGAAATATTTTCTAAAAAAATCTAATACAGTTAATTTTTTATCTTCTGGCAAAACAACTTGATATCATGTAGCAATAGTTAATTTATCATCAATGTTTATTACTCAGGCTTTTTTTTCTATTCATCCATTTATCAACTTAAAAATAGTTGATTTTCATGCTCCATTCTGTCACATTATTGTTATCTTATTACCTTTTCTTATATTAAAACCTATATCTTCTAGGATTGGTTTTCTAAAATCATAAAAAAAATCAACTCATTTAAAACTAATAACAGTTTCCTTTGAAGCACCCATTTTTTCTTAATTAATATTTAAAATCTGCATTATTATATAAAAAAAACTAATAAAATATAGTTTTTATTAGTTTTTTTGTTAATATTTAAAATAAATATCATATAAAATCCTAAAAATGACTAAATTATACAACTCTCTATTCTACTCAAAGCCTATTGAAGTAGAGAATATTAATTGAGAAATACTTGTGATAATCACTGATAATTTGGGTAGAGAAACTATATATAGTTGGTATGATATAAAAGAAAAAAATACTGAAAGTATCTATATAAATAAATGCCTTTTATGATGATTTATTAAAAAAGTTCCCAAAAATGTACTTATAATATGATTTTGATGATGAGCTTTTGCTAAATACTTAGAAGACCATTTACAAAATATAAATATAACCTGAATTGAAATCGACAAAGCAATGATAGAAATAGCAAAAAAAGAATTTAAAGTAAAGACAAATAATTTTTATATTTCTGATGCATTAAAAGCAATAGAAAAAATTATTAAACAAAAAAAACTATATGATTTAATTTTAATTGATGTTTATTGATCAAATTGAGAAATGCCTGAATATTTTCAAGAAAAAATCTTTTTTAAAAATATCAAAAAAATATTATTAAATGATTGAACTATTTCTATTAATTTCTCAAATTATGAGTTAGAAAACAAAAAAAATGTCGAAAAATATAACAAAATCCACTCAAACTTAATAAATTATTTTTGAAAATATTATTCTCATATTTTATCTTGAAAAAACGATAGATGAAATATTATATGAATATATAATTTAAACAAAAAATATAACGCAATTGATTTCAATTCAAGCTATCTAGAAAAAGTAAAGAAATGAATTATTGTCTATGATTCCAAAATAATTCAAAATACAATTTTAGATACTTAATTTTAAAATAAAGAAAACTAACTTTTTAGAGTTAAGTTCATTTAAGAGTTAGTTTTTTAGTTTTCAAATAACATTTCTTCAATATCATCAACATTTATACCCTTTTTTTTCGCCTGAGCAATTTCATGAGCTATTCTATCCATTGAATGAACTGAAGTACCATGTTCTTTTTTAATATTAGATATCATATGCTTTATTAATGCTCTAGTTAATTCACTAGATAAGTCATACATCAACTTATCTAATTCTTCAAAATCAATATCTTTTTCCTTTTTTAATTCTATATACTCTTCTTCTAATTTTGTTACATCAACATAATAATTATTGCATTCTGAATTTAACTTTTCTATTTTATTATTTATATTTCATCTAAACAATGAAATCCTAAATTCTAAAACTTGTCTATCTAGATTATCTACATTTACTCATTTAGTTCTTGCTAAATCAATTTTTCTATTAATATCATCCAAATTATTATCTGCTCTTCATCAAAATTTTGATAATAATTTTATATCTCTCGCTATATCATCCATTAGGGCTATTGAATAATCAGAAACTCTTTCTAAATCTTTTAAATCAATATTAGTCATAATTTGTTTATTAAAAATTAATTGATTTTATATTATATTAATAAGTTTAGCACAAAAATAAAAAGAACACAAGCAATGTGTTCTTTTATAAATATATTATTATAATCTATCATCAATAACTGCCTTTAAAGCAGCTATTTTTAATTTAACTAACTCTTTTTGTTCATCTGAAAATTTCTTAAAAATAGGAGAATTTTCAGCATAATCTAGTAATTTAACTGATAATTGTTCTAATGTTTGCCTAGGCATTCAATCCAACTTTTTACCTAATTTTTCATTAAATTCTTCTTTATATTTTAATATAAGTTCATCATTTTCATCATCATTTTCTTCAGAATTTCATATTTCTGTTTTTCTCTCTTCTTCTGTAGTTTCTCACCATTTTTCATCATAATAAGCTACACACACTTTATTTACTTGATTATAAAATGATTCAATAAATTTTTGTGACTCAGTCAATTTATATATAGATGTTAATTTTTCTTTTTGTTTAGATAATATACTATTTTTTATTTCTAATTGCTTATCAAAATATTTATTACGTGTTTCTAATCTTAAAAAATCTAAAGATGATAAAGAATATATTCATTTTGTTTCTTCAAAAACAGTATTATATAAATCTATAGAATTATATTCTTCTCTTAAATCTTCTATTTCTGTTGTCAAAGTTTCAATACTTGATGTAGTCGTTGTATAACTAATATCATTATTAGAATAAATAATAGTTTCAAATGCTTGTATTTCTTCTACAGCATTTAAATCATCACAAATTTCTCAATCATTTATATGCCCCATTATTTTATAATTATTTGCAATTATAAAATCATTAACTACTCTAGTTGATATATTTCTTAATGCTGATGTATCAGCATTAACTCATGCTAAACTTATGTCTTCTGTACAATGAATTGATGAAAAATATTTCGCTCAATCTATAGTTGTATATAAGGTTTCACAAACTCTTGATCAATCAAGTCAATTAGTAATACTAACTGAAAGTATTAATAAAATAAAAGAAACTATTAACTTTTTCATAACGCATTATTTAAATAATAAAAATTTTATAATTAGAATTCTCCCTTATCCTTCATAGCATCTAATACTCTTTTCATTGCTATTATATAAGCAGCATTTCTCAAATGAGTTTTTATCTCTGCAGCTTTTTCATAAACACTATTAGTAGAATGAGTTATTTTAATACGTAATTTTTCATCGACTTCTTCTTCATTCCAGTAATAATTCGTATTATTTTGAACTTGTTCAAAATAAGAAACCATAACTCAACCTGCATTTGCTAATATATCTGGGATAACAGTAATATTCTTTTCATATAATATTTTATCTGCTTCTGGAGTAACTGGTCCATTTGCTAATTCTAAAATAATACTTGCCTTGATTTTATCTGCATTTTCTTCAATAATTTGATTTTCAAGTGCTGCTGGAATAAGTATATCACACTCTTTTTCAAGTATTTCTCAGTTATTTATTTTTTCTGCATCTAAATATTCAATAACTGATTTTTTATCTGATTTCAATAAAATTAATTTATCTACAAATAATCCTTTTGTATTATATATTCATCATTTTGAGTCAGAGATTCAAACTAAATTTGCTCATAAATCACAAAGTAATTTAGCCATTGTTAAACCAGCATTTCCTGCTCATTGAATAATTATCTTTTTTCATTTTATCTCTTCATTTCTTAATTTAAGTATTTCTTCTAATACATAAACTCATCATTGTGCTGTTGATGAACTTCTTCCCTTTGATCATCCTGAAGTAAGTGGTTTTCAAGTAAAACTACCTGGTGAATATTTTCAAACTAATTCAGAATATTCATCCATCATCCAAGCCATGATTTGAGGAGTTGTATTCACATCAGGAGCAGGGATATCTTGTTCAGGTCCTAAATATTTATATAATTGCCTAACATATCATCTAGACAATCTTTCTAATTCTCAAATAGATAATTCTTTTGGATTAACTACTACTCATCATTTTCATCATCATAGCGGTATATCTATAACTGCACATTTAAATGTCATCCACATAGAAAGAGCTTTTACCTCATGAGGAGTAACGTCAGGATGAAACCTTATTCATCATTTAAATGGTCATCTAGCATTATTATGCTGTGATCTATATCATACAAAAGTTTTTACATTTCCATCATCCATTCTGACAGGAATATTTACTTCTATAATTCTTTTAGGATGAGAAATTAATTCATACTGATTAATATCATCTCTACAATCTCAATATAAATCACATGCTTGTTTTAACTGCTTTTTTGCATTCAAAAAAGAATTTAATTTATCTGACATATACTTTTTATTAGATAATAAATATTTATTTAATGATATTAAATAATTAGGAATAATCAAATAACTATTTACTAAAAATGATTATTTTTCAAACTCAACATAATTTATTTGCTTCCCTCTAAAAACATGTTCAAATTCTGTCATATTCTTTGTTTCATGATTATCTAACTCTTTTTCATAATTATAAGATTTTATATTTATTTTCCACAATCAAATCTTTTTAAACAAATTTAGAGTTGTATCAAAATATTCTCTATGATCTGTTTTGAAAATAAGCGTTCATCAAGTTTTAGTTATTAGATACAAATCTCTAATAAATTTTTCCTGGAACAGTCTATGTTTTTTTTGCCTATCTTTTTTTCCCCATGGATCTGGAAAAAATATATACGTTTTACTTATTTCACTTTCTTTAAACAATTTATCTATATTTTGTCAAAAAGTTTTAAGTAAAATAAAATCTTTTACTCAAGCATTTATAGTTTTAAGTGCTGTATTATAAAGTCTTTTATATTTAATCTCTATTCATATGAAATTTTTGTTCTTATTTTCTAAAGATTCCTTTGAAAAAAAATTTCACATTCATGTTCAAATTTCTAAAAATATTTCTTTTTTATTTCAAAAAAAATCATTCCATTTTCAGAATTTATTAAATAATTCAGATTCCTTAATAAGAATGCTATCATGTTTTTCTACTAAATCCATATATGGATTATTTTCTCTATGCATATTTTATATTTCTATATTTTTATAATGTTTTACTCTATAACTTTTTTCTCATTTTAATATAGTTATCACATCAAATCTAATTTTTTCAAAATCTAATTTGTTTCTAACTACATAATATTCCATTGTTTTTCTAAATTTAAATAATTTATTTGGTGTTATTGATTCTTCTGGAATTCAAAATTTTGTATTAGTTCTATATTTTACTTCTATAAAACATGTAATTCCTTCTTTTAAAGCAATCACATCAATCTCTCAAAATCTCCCAAACTTAAAATTAGTATTCTTAATAATATAATTATTATTTTGAAGATATTTTATTGCAATTAATTCTCATTGATCTCCTGTTTGTTTTGTTGATTGCATTATTTTAAAATAATATTTAAAATATCCTTATTTATATCTTCTATACTTCTCATTTCTCATTTTTTTTCACAATCAATTTTTACCCAATTAGAATATTTATCAACTACTTCCATTGCAGAAGCATGAGCATTTTTAAGATGATTTTTATCTTCTTCATGAAGATCCATTGTTTTTCAATTTTTCAAATATTCTCTTTTTTCCTTCATTAAAACAAGTTTTTGACTCATCTCTGGTGTAACATTCAAAAATATTGTTTTATCTGGTCTAGGAATTTTAAAAATACCAAATTCCAGCTCTTCTAACCAGTCTAAAAATTCAAATCTCTTTTCTTTATCATTTATTTTTCATGCTTGGTGTATCATACTAGCAGATACATATCTATTAGAAATAACAAAATCATATTTTTCAAAATCTAATCTCAAATTAAAACTATCATCAAATCTATCAAGAGCATAAAAAATACTTGCTTGTTTTGCTGTTACATTTTTACCATAATCTCAATTAAGATATTTTTCAACAGCAAAAGCAGATTTTTCACCATATCTTGGGTAATCCAAAATTTTAACTTTTTTTCATAAAGCAATCAATTTTTCCTCTAATATTTTCACTTGAGTTCATTTACCCGATCAATCAATTCAATCAATAACTATAAACATTTTTTTTATATTTATAAATAAATTTTATTAATTATAGTAGATTTTTTTAATAAAGGAAGTTTTGTAATTAAATTAAAAAATAAATTTTTTTTTATAGTCATTTTTTTTCTTTACAAAACATATATTTCATTTAAAATAGTAATAATTAAAAACTAAATTTAATAAATGAGTATATCTGAAGAATTAGAAGCAGCCATAGACATCGTTGAACTTGTTTGAAAATATACAAGTTTAAAAAAAGCAGGAGTTAATTATAAATCTGTTTGTCCTTTCCCTGGTCATTCAGAAAAAACTCCTAGTTTTATGGTCTCTCCTATTAAACAAATAGCTTATTGTTTTGGTTGTCACAAATGAGGGGGACCAATTAAATTTATAATGGATATAGAAAATTGTGATTTTAGAGAAGCTATTGAGATACTTGGAGGTTATACAGGTATTGCTGTTAACTCAAATTTTAATAAAGAAAAATACGAAGCAAAGAAAAACATCTATTCACTTTATAAAGATGCTGTTGCCTATTATACAAGCGCTTTAAAAAAATATCCTGAAGTTAAAAAATATGTATATGACAGATGATTAAATGAGAAAATAATGGCAGATTTTCATTTTGGTTATTCTGATAGTTGAGTAGAATTATATAATTATTTAAAAAAGAAATGATATAATGATGAGCTAATAATTAAATCAAATATATTTTTAGATATAAAAACTAAAAAAGATAAATTCATAAATAGACTTATTTTTCCTATTCAAAATGCTAGATGAGATTTTGTAGCTTTTACCGCCAGAATTATTTGATCTTGAGAACCAAAATATTTAAATTCCCCTGCATCAGAATTATATGACAAATCAAATATTCTGTATTGATTATATAATGCAAGAACTGCAATTACAAAACAAGATTTCATAATTGTTACTGAATGACAGATGGATACAGTAGCTCTACAAGCTGCTAAGTTTTTTAATACAGTTGCTGTTTCAGGAAGTGCATTAACTGATAAACATTTAACTTTAATCAAAAGATTAACAAAAAAAATCTATCTTTGCTTTGATTGAGACAATGCTTGAGATAAAGCAACAAAAGCTGCTCTTGAAAAAATGAAAAATAGTTGATTTGAGGTAAAAATAATAGCGCTACCTAATGGAAAAGATCCAGACGATATAATTCAGTCAGGAAAAGATTTTCAGAAATATATAGATGCTGCCATAACACCTATTTGATATTATATAAAAAAATCCAATTTTGATTTAACAAGTATTGATGAAAAGAAAAAAGTATTAAAAGAGCTATTAGATATAGTAAAATCATATTCAGACAATGTAGAAAAAGATTTTTATTTAAAAGAAATATCTAGTCTATTAGATATAAATCAAAATGTAGTATATGACTTATTCAATAGGATTAAATACACAACTAATACAACAAAAGAAAAAAAAATAGAAAAAGAAAAAATTACTAGTGAAGAAATAGCTATTTGATATTGTATTTCAAATGAAAACAATATTGAATATTTTAATAAACATATTTTATTTAAAGATTGATTATGAAAAATTTTTAATAATATACTTGAAGATTGAACTTCTTACATAAATACTTTAGACTTAAATAAAAAAGAAAGATTAAGATGAATATCTTTAAAAATTGATTATGACAATAAACATTCTAATACAGAACACACAAAAGAAGAGCTTAATAAAATTGTAGATTGAATAAATCGTGAAATATATAAAAAACTTGTTTTGGTATTAAAAAAAGAAATGGATTTAGGAAATGCTGAAGCTTTTTTGAAATATACAAAATTAATAAGTGAAGCTAAAAAAAATGGGATTAAATAAAACTTGCCTTTCTTTACTTTTTTTATATAATAATTCACGAAAAATAGGCCTAATTCTTACAAAAAATGAAAATAAATAACTAATACCATCAAAATCCTTCAGTTTTACTTATATGAAGGAATTTTTTTGCATATTAATCCCCACCTTTGTAATATTAATTAATTATAAACTTTAATGGTTATAAAAAAAGACACTTCAAATAAAAAAAATACAGTTGAAGAAATTGATCTAGACCAAATTGATTTAGATGATCTAAAAAAAGCGTGATTAAATTTTGATGACTTAAAAGGAAGTAATCTCTGACAAAAAAAAGAAACTAAAAATGACGATTCAACAAATACAAATTCACCTATAAAATGAGAACCTACTGAAGGTGAATTAGAAAATATTGAATTAAGTACTGATGGTCAAGAAGTAGCTGAAGCCTTACAAAAAGAAAAAAAATTAACTAAACTTCCTAAAGATAGAAGCGAAGACAAAAGAAGAGTGTGAAAATGATTACAGGAATTTATTAATGTAACTGTTGATGAAAAATTTTTAGAAGGAATGCCAGAAGCTATCCAGGAATTAATGAAAAAAGGTAAAAAAGAATGACGTGTTATTCAAGATGAAATAATGGCAGCTGTTCCAAATGCAGAAGAGGATATAGATTTACTTGATGAAATATATGTTAGATTCTTAGAATTAAAGATAGATATAGTTGATAATTTAGATAAAGAAAATTTCTTTTCTGTTGATAAAAAAGGTAAAAAAGATACTAAACAATCTATATCATTATCAGAAATTAGTGATGATTCTATTAGAATGTATCTAAATGAAATTTGAAGAGTTGATTTATTAACTTCAGAAGAAGAATTAATACTATGAAGACAAATAAAAGCTGGTAGTATGGAAGCTAGAAAAAAGTTAGCAGCAGCTAACTTAAGACTAGTAGTTTCAATTGCAAAAAAATATATGTGAAGAGGTTTATGATTACTTGATCTAATTCAAGAAGGTAATGTATGACTATTTAGAGCCGTTGATAAGTTTGATGCTGAAAAATGATTTAAGTTTTCTACTTATGCTACATGGTGGATAAGACAATGAGTAACCAGAGCAATTGCTGACCAAGCAAGAACAATTAGAGTTCCTGTTCATATGATAGAAACTATTAATAAATTCACACATACATATAGAAGATTGACTCAAGAACTAACTCGTGAACCTCTTATGGAAGAGCTAGCAACTGAGCTAGATATGGATATAAGAAAAGTAAGACAAATAATGAGAATATCTCAAGATATTCTATCTCTTGACTCTCCTGTTTGATCAGAAGAAGATACTTCTCTATGAGATTTTATTGAAGATGATAAAAACGCTGCTCCTGATGTTCAAGCAAATATAAATTTACTAAAAGATAATTTATATGAAATGTTAGATTTTCTTACTCCTAGAGAAAGAAAAATTATCATTATGAGATTCGGTTTAGATTGAGGTGATGTTCATACTCTTGAAGAAGTATGAAAAGAATTTTGAGTAACAAGAGAAAGAATCAGACAAATTGAAGCTAAAACTCTTGAAAAACTAAGAGAACATCCAAATGCAGATAAAATTAAATTTTTCTAAATAACAAAAAACTAACTTTTAAAAAGTTAGTTTTTTTTATTTTTTAATTTGTAAATAATGGAGGAGGAGTTATTTGCATCGCTGAATTATATTTTATAATTATTGGATAATCAGCATACCCATCATTATATTTATCTTCAAATCATGCTCTTAAATAATTAAAATCATATTTTTGTGCTTCAATCACATCACAATCAAAGTCAGGAATTGATTCTGTATAAAATGGACATACAGGAGGATTTAATCTTGATCCTCAAATAGTATTCTCAGAAAATACGGTACCATAGATATATAACTGATTTTGCATTACAGCACTATCTATATTTCAATCAATTTCTCAATAAAATTTATTATAACTAATAACTGATTTATCCGCATAAATTATTGCATCAACTTCTACAACATCAGTATCAATATATATTTTTCATCATTTTCCGCTTTCATCTTTTAGTACAATTAATCAAAGTAAATGATCTCCTATCCCAGTATCATTAATCATATTAGACTTTATATATAAATTTCATCATTTAATAACAATTGTTTTTACTCAAGTAATTATTAATTCATATATAAAATCTGATCACAACTCTACATTACCTCCATTCAAATTATCATAATATAATATATCTCATAAAACTTTTCATCAATTATCAAAATCATCCCAAGCATATCAAGTTAAATCTAATATTGAAACTGTTTCATCTTCAGTATCAATAAATTTTATTGTACTTATAGCGCTCTCTCTAATATCTCTTTTTAGTACAGATTTATTAATTTCTCAATCAAGATTATGAATATCTTCTCAATCTTGATTTTCAACTAGATCTACCTGTTTATCACTGTCAATGTTTGTGATTCAATATATTTTTAAAGTCTCAAGATTCATATTACTACTACCATTTAATGCTCAAGCGAGATATGTTACATCTTTTAAATCTAAAGTATATTTTATATATTGATATAACTCTACATGTTCTAAATCATCCAAATAAAATGTTGAATTTCCCACTAAAGTAAAGAATGTTTTTAGAAAATAAATAGCCCCTCATTCTAAAAATTCTTCAAGTAATGTTCAATAATTAGTTGTATATATTTTCATATCTGGAACAATGTCTAAATCATTAGAATTATCTAGAGTTCAACTAGATGTAAATCCACTACTTCATGTTCAAGATTGAAGAATATACAATCAACCTATATCTATATCCAAAGACTCTAAAGCAGTAGGTTCTCTTATGATTTCTATTGATCCGGTTTGAACACTTCACTCTACAAATCAACTATTTGTTAATTCTCAAGCTGATATTATAGTATATAATGGTTTAACTTTTATTGGAATATTACTAATAGGATTACTAGAATTCAAGCTATATATACTTGCTCATACATAGCTTAGTCATCATTTAAAAGTCACATCATATTTCAAACTTTGCAAAATAAAATCATTTCTTATTTCTATACCATCTCAAATTGTTGAATTATAAAACTTGAATCAAAAATTAAAAGTATTTCCTGCAATAATAAAATCTGATATATTTAAACTATCTATTTCATAGATTATTGTCCTTATATTTGATATATCAGTTATATCTGATGTTGCACCTATTGAAAAAACAGATGATCATGAAATTATTCAAGACTGATCTAATTGAGTTTTATCTAAGAAGGTCATTGTAAAATCTATTGTATCAATTCAATTTTCACTATTATCTAAATCTATAGTTACTGTAATCCCACCAGATGACGTTTCTAATGGAAAGTCTATTATCAATATTTCCTCTTCTCCATCTGCTGATCAAAAATCATCAAAACCCGAATCATCTAATTTATAAGTAGTTGTATTAACATTGATTTCATCCCAATAAAAACAAGTCATTGCTCAATTTCAAATATCATTAAGATAAATATTTGTATTATCATAATTTGTGTTATCTGATGGATTATCAGATAATATTGGTCATCAAGCAGTAGAAACATAAACCGCTGAAATTGTTTCTAAAACTGGAATATTATCTCATATAGGCGTCGTTCATCATAGCGAATTAAAACAATATGTTTGATATGGAACTGTTTCTCAATGACATCAAGTATCATTAATTGAATTATTAACTCAATTACAAGTTCATTGATTACCTCCTCACAGATCAAAAGGAAGTAATTCTGGCTCATACCATCAAGCATTTACATTTGATGTAAAAGATAAGAAAAGAAAAACAGAAAATAATAATTTTTTCATAAAAATATAAAAATTAATATAATATATGTTATATATTTTATCATTTATATATTTTTATGTCAATTAACTGAACCTATATCATAATATTAGCTATTTGTTTGGCAAATATATATATAATTAGATATGAAATTAAATATAAAAAAATACCTAATATGTTTTTATTAATACTATTAATATTAAATATAATTTTCGTAATATTCAATTGAAGTCATATTTTTATTATTCCTACATTAATCAAGCTTTCATTACTAATAATATGAATGTTTCTATTATTTCTATTTAAAATATGGCATCCAGGATATATAAAATATATATTTGTTTCAAGTTTATTCTTTTTATGAGTATGAGAAATAACTTTCATTTCTAATATTTTTTTTCTTATATTATTCTATATAGTATGATATTTTTTCTATTATTATATAAATATAATAATTAATTATAAAAAATTTAAATCTCATATATTGGCCTTAAAACAAAAAACACAATGAACATTTAGTATTTGGTTAGAAAAAAACAAAAAAAATGTAACACTAAAAATCATAACTATAATTTTCTGATTTTTTTCTATCTTTATATTAATAAGATTAGTAAGACTCTACATGCAATGAGAAACTTCTAAATATTCATACGTTATTGATATAAATAATATACATATTAATACTATTTCTATCATTTTTATATGACTATTCATTATAACAGCATTATTACATAGACTATATCATAGATACCTTTTAAATAATTATAAATACTTAGTTATAATTATAATTTGAACTGCTTTGTTTATAATTTATGAATTTATATATGATTATGAATTTATAAGTAAGTATATTCATAGAATATTTGCTTTTTTAATATTTCTATTTATGGCTGTATGGATAATTATCAGAATGTGAAAATATTTATTTTTTGATAATGATTCAAAAGTTATTAACTATAAAGATTTAAAAACTTGAGATATAATTGAAAAAAAGTTAATATCAAGTTATTTAATATGACAAAAATCGTTAGAAGATGATAATATAACCGATTTTATTAAAAAAATAGAAAATCCTATTAGTGAAGAAAATTGTGATAAGTTAAAAATAATCATACAAAAAAATAGTGATTTCCAAGAAAAAAAATGAATAACACTTCCTCCAAATATTATCAGAATTTATAATACTTTTGTATTCTCACCGTTTATTTTCTGAAGTTTTTTAATAACTTTATTTATATGACAAAATATGTTAATTATTACTATATTTGAATTATATAAAAATATTATTGGATTATGAGATTAAAAGAGTAAATATTTTATTTTAAAGGAACAAATTCATCCCATCCATACATTTCAGGATATTCTTTCCATGGTCATTCACAAAAATTGTATTTAATACAAGATTTACATTCTTCTCTTTTTGCCTTTCACTCAGACCATCTGTAATCAGCATAACTATCAATTACATATTCTGCATCATGAACAGAGGTTTCAGGCATGATATTTTCTGCTATAGCCCATTCATATCATTGCATTAAACAATACGGTATAGCCTCAGTATAAGCTGGTATTTTAGCATTTTTAGCTAAATCTAATGCTTTATGAATATATGGTATAACGT
This sequence comes from Candidatus Altimarinota bacterium, assembly GCA_045107135.1. Taxonomy (GTDB): domain Bacteria; phylum Patescibacteriota; class Gracilibacteria; order BD1-5; family UBA6164; genus UBA6164. The sequence goes on along the minus strand of JASFZI010000077.1, from coordinate 6,589 downwards.
CTTTTTTTCTAGGAACTACTAATTCCTTATTTTTATCTGCGCTTCATAGTATATGTACAAAGGCAAATTGAAACTGATTTACTCTTAATTTTAGTAATAAAGCAGCTAATTCTGGTATTTCTTTATAATTATCTAGAGTAACAACTGAATTTATTATTACTATTTGATTTAACTTTCTCAAATTTATTAATCATTTAACTACTTTTTCCCATGCTCATTGTGTTTTTACTTGTTTATCATGAGTTTCTTTTTTAAAACCATGTATTGATGGACTAAATTCTGTAACTCAAGCATTTATTAATTTTTTTACATAATCAATTTTATCAAAATTAGTTCAATTTGATTGTATTTGAATTTGTCTAAATCAAATTTTCTTTGCATAAGCAACTACTTCTATTAAATCTTTGTGAACAGTTGGTTCTCAACCAGTAAAAACTACATATTTAGATCAATTCATATATTCTTTATCTAATATTTTAGTTATTTCTTTCAGTGTCCTTGCTTTAAACTTTTCTCTTTTATCTCATTGTACACAAAAAGTACAATGATTATTACAAGCAAATCATACTTTTACATCAGTTCTTTTATACATATATAATTTTTTTATAATTTAATTTTTTTGATTATATTTGCTTTTTTTTCTTTTGAAAGCTTTTGTGGATATACCTTTACATAGTTATAAAATTTTTCATATTCATATATTCAAGAACATATACTATTTAAATCACACCCTGTACATGCTTCTAATTTTTCATGCTCAAAATCTGTTTCATGAACTACTTTTCTAAAATCTAAAAAATAAACTATTCTTTCTTCATCTTTCACAATTTTTCTCGTTTCTGTTGAAGCCCATTCATATCATCTAATATAACATAATGGTATTTTTTCAGCTCTGAATGTTCTTCACGTAGATTCTAAGAAAGACATTGCTTTTCTTAATGAAACTCAAAAATTATCATAATTAGGCAATGTTGATTTTGCAATTTTCGTTTGTCTCATCATTTCTGGATCAAGATTGTTCCAAACAAAATGTCGTATATGCGGAAAAGTTTTGACTAAAAATTCTACAGTTTTATCTAAATGTTTTTCATTATAATGATTTATAACCGTATTAATCTGAACTCTTATTCAACACTTTAAAGCATTAGTAATAGACATCATTAATTTTTTCCAAGATCATGGGGTATCTGTTAAAAAATCATGAACTTTAGCATGAAGTGAATAAACAGAAAAATGAACCAATTCTAATCAAGAGTCAGCTAAACGTCTAGTATATTCATAATTAGAACATTGCATTCAATTTGAAATAATTCTATTTCAAAGTCATATTTTTCTTGAGTAAGATATCCATTTATCTAAATCTGGTGATAAAGTTGGTTCTCCTCAAGTAAAAATTATTCAATAATAATTTTTCTTCTTAAAATCGTTTATAAGCTCTATTCCTCTTTCATAAGTAATATTAGTACCATTACTTGGGTTACTACAAAAATGACACTGATTATTACAGTATCTGTTAACTTGTATGTACCCTATATTTGCCATATTAATTATTTTTTTTATTTTCTATATAATTTTATATAATATAAATTATATATTTAATAATAATTTTGTAAATATTATATGAAAGTATTTTGAAAAGAAAAAAATCTATGAGATAAAGCATATAATATTTTAAAAATATATCAAAATTGATTTCATATACCAAATACTATTATCATAGAAAAAAATCAATTACTTTCATTTGAAGTTGATAGTCTGCAAGATCAATATGAATATATATTAAGGCCTTCCTTTGAAAATGAGGATACAACGATTAAAAGTTTTGCATGATTTTTTAAAAGTATATATCCATTAAGAAAAAAAGAAGTAATAAAAATATTGAGATCAAATAAAATCAATAAGATTTTTTGATGAAAATGATATCTATTAAAATCAATTATTATTCAAGATTTCATAGAAACAAATATTTATTGAGTATATTTTACTAGAAATCCAAATAATATAATAAAAAAATGATATTATGAAATATGATTAACTAATGATGAAATCACTTCTTGAAATAAAAAAAATCATACAAAATTAAACTTTTTTCAAAAAAAAGAACTTGAGTTAATATGAACTAAACTTGAAAAATTATTTGATTTGCCTCAAGATATAGAATTTTGTATAAAAAATTGAAAAATAATAATTTTACAATCTAGAAATATAACAACATGAAATAATGTTATTTATAATTTTTCAGAAATACAAAAAATTAATTGAATATACTCTAAAATAGAATTTGATGAATTTTGAGAAAATATTTCAATTTTTTCTTTTTCAATAATTAACAAAATATCTCCTTGTTTATATTTGTGATGAAAAATTTATTTTAAAAATCATTTAATTAACTTATGATTATTAACAATATATAAATCAAATAATAATTTATTAAATGATTTTATAAATTCATATAAAAAATATCTAATCAATAAATATAATTTTAGTTTAATGAGAAAATTTATTCCAATGAAATTAGAAAAAAATGTATTAGAAAAAATATTCATAAAATATGAATATAGTTTTAGTCTTTTTGAAGAGAGTCATCTAAGAATTAATTTTAAATACGAAACAAACTATTTAACTAAAAAATATATAGAACTAGAAAAACAAAAAAATAGTTGTTTTATAATATTAGAAAAGCTAAAAAAAGAAATACTGAAAAAGAATAAATATTGAAAAAAAATAAATTATTTAAAAATAGAAGAATTTTTTAATGAAAAAATAAATTATACAAATATAATAAATCGTAGAGAAAAATTAAAATATAGTAACTTTCAAAATAAATTATTTTTTAAAAACTGAAATATCATAAATTCAATAAATGATGAAAATTTAGATTGGATTTATAAATGAAAAATTAAGTGAAAAATAGTTAATTTGGATAGCTTTCAATATAAAAAAAATCTAAATCAGATTTTAATTATAGAAAATCTTAATTTAAATCTATATGATAAATTAGATTTTTTAGATTGAGTGATAATTAAAAACTGAAATTCTCTTTCTCATAATTCTATAATTTTGAGAGAATATAAAATTCCAAGTATAATTAACTATAATGAATTTGATAAACTAGAATCTTTAAAAGAAATTATTTTATAGCTCCATAAGCTAAATTTGCTAACAAACTTCATAATTCAATATCTCATGAATGAGCTATATAATATTTTCATTTTTTAAGATGATATATTAAATCTGATAATCACTTTTCTATAACTACACGTGCTTTGACTTTATTTTCAATATCAAATCAATATAGCACCATAAAATTATCTTTATATAAAACATCCGTTATTTCAATATTTGAATACATATTTTTTTCAACATTATTATAAATTTGTTTAAATTCATATAAATTATAATCAATATTTATTAGAAAAAAATTAATTCATATTAAAAATAAAACTAATATGTAGTGTAGGAATCTACTTCTATAAGAAATTATTCAAATTCATAAAATTAATATAAATAAAAAGTACTCTAAATCAATGTAAAATATTTCATCTGTTATGGAAAAATGTATAAAATATAATATTATTCAAGTAATAAATAAAAATGAATTTATTTTTAATAAATATTTTCTGAAATAAAGAAATGTAATTGAGAAGAAACCTAAAATAGAAGGAATTGCAAATAGTAAAAATTCATATCAAATAGCTAATGCTGGTATAGGTATAGCATTAGCTATATTTATTATACTTCAAAAAAATAAAATTATTAAAATTAGTTTTCTCATTTTTTTGGGGATAAAATACTAAATCCATAACTTCTAATAAAATTAATGTGCAGTCATTCACATTGTTTATAATACTTGCACTTTTTACATCTTAAAGATTTTTTTCTATAAAGTGTATTTATATATTTTTCTGTATAATCTTCTATAGTATTTTCCTTTTTAATATCATTATATGTTTCAAATATTCCTGTTCATCACAAACATTTTGGAACATTAACAAGTTTTTCTTTCTTATTTCTTAAAAATTTTATAAAATCTTCTTTTGTTTCTCCATATTTTTTATATACATCACTAGGAAACTCTTTTCATATTAAAACATAATAAATTTCATTATTCTCTATTTTACTTACATTTTGATTTTTAATAAAATCATTACAGTATTGATTTTGAAAACAAATATCACAAGCTTTCTTATAACATTCTTGTAATTCTTTTCATCAAGATGTAATAAAAGGTTCAAAATGATGTCTTCACTCCCCCATTACTTCAGATTTTATTTTTCTTGGGTCTTGTATGAGATCCTCATATCATTCAAAAGCCTCAGCTGGAAATCGATTAGTCCACATATACATGTCATGTGTTTTCGATAATTGCCAAGTTTCTGTTAATTTATCTGAATAATCTTCTAAATTATAAAATAATTTATCCCTATGTTCATGAAATCCTCTTCAGAAAGGAATTATTTGCAGAATATCATATTCATATACTCATAGTTTCATAAAAAATTTAACTATATCTGGTAGATAGGATACGTTTATTTTGTTAACTACTATATCTATATTTATAATAACATTTGGAAAGTATTTTTTAATATATATTAATCACTTTAACGATTTTTTAAATGCTCATGGAGTATCAACTAGATAATCATGTAATTTTGCATTATGACCATGAAAAGAGAAAGTTACTTCTTCTAGTCAAGCGTCAAAAACTTTTCTACAAAATCTTTCTATAACAAACATATTACCATTTGTCACAGTTTGAACTCTATCATACCCTATTTTTTTTGCATACTTTATATATTCAGTAAATTTAGGGTCTATACTAGCTTCTCAACCTGAAATAATAACTCTATTTTCAAATCATTCTTTGTAACCGTCTTTTATTTGCTTCAATACTATATTATTTTCTACAAATGTTCAATCATGTGCATTTGAATCCAAACAAAAAATACATTTATTATTACATGAAGCTGCTATACGTACCCAAATACGGTTTTGTTTAGTAGTTTTTTCCTTTTCTAAAAGATTAGTTTTATTTTGCATTTTTTTTATTTAAATATGTTGAGAAATAATCCATTATTTTATAAAGTTCTTTTTGTCATTTTACCTTAAAATTTATTTCTTCCTTTAATAATTTTATTTCATTTTTTTGTTTCTCAAAATCTATATTTTTAAAATCTTCTAAATTAAAAATTTTTACATTTCATAAATATAATTTTTCTTTCAATTTATATCAAAAATTTGTTGAAACAATATCTGAAAAATATATTTTTGAATCAATATTAATAAAAAAAGTATTATATGATAATTTTGATTCCTCTCATTTTTCTTTTTGAAATCAAAATAATTCCAAATTATTATCCTTCAATGATAAATTAAGAATTTCTTTCATCATTTGTGATAAATTTTCTAAATTTTCTCTTTTCCAATTTTTTGTAAAATAAACAGGTAATATATTAAATAACCTAAATCCTGAATAATATAATTTATAAAATTGACTCAAACTTTCCTCTTCTTTTCATGGATTAATTACTAAATTAAAATATAATTTATCTTTTAGTTTATGTTTATTTATAAAGCTTATTATTCCCTGATAATCAAAAATGTTCTCAGTATCAATTGAAAAAAATATTTTTGAAAAATATTTTTTAAAATATAATCAAATATTATCATTTAATAAAGTAGCATTTGTTACAATTTCATAATTATTTCAAATATCTTTTCTTGAATTGTCTATTATGTATTTTATATTATTCCAAGAAGACAAGGGCTCTCATCAAAAAAATTTAAAATTACTTATATTATTTTTATTGTCTTTTATAAAAGACAAAATACTCTCTATATTTTGCTTAGAGAGTTGTTTGTTGTTTTTCAATACATCACAATAGGAACAGCTATAATTACAAAATGTTGTTATATGAAGAACTATGTTAGTTTTCATTAATTAAATTATAAATTTTAAAAATTATTTACTATTTTTGTATTCATGGATAATTAGGATATTTTTCTAGAAGATCATTATATCACTCATCTAATCATATATAATCAGGAAAATTTGTTAAAAGTTCTTTATATTTTTCTTCGACTTTAGTATTTTCTCAAGCAATAATGAAATCCTCCATTTCTTGAAAAGAATTCATTATCATATTAGTGTCTGTATTTTCGAGACGACTAATCTTGAAATTTTCATATCATTCTTTAAGTCATATATTATCAGGATATTTTGCTATAAGCTCCTTATATTTTTCTTCTACCTTAATATTTTCTCAAGCAGTAATTAAAATATTTATTTCCTCTAGGTATTTTTCTATTGTATTAATAGTAGTATCTTCTATACCACTAATTTTAAAATTTTCATATCATTCTTTAAGTCATATATTATCAGGATATTTTGCTAAAAGTTCCTTATATTTTTCCTCTACTTCAATATTTTTCCCTTCAGCAATTAAAATTTTTATTTCTTCCAAATAATTCATTATCACACTATCATCACTTTGAATTGTAAAATTTTCATATCACTCTTGTATTCATACATGGTCAGGGTATTTATCTAAAAGTTCCTTATATCTTTCCTCTACCTCAACACTTTTCC
>JASFZI010000076.1:0-3676 GCA_045107135.1 Candidatus Altimarinota bacterium | reverse complement strand
CTCTATGAATACATCAGGTTTTACAAAAAGTTTAATCATTTAATAAAACCTTTTTTATGCGATAATAAATCGAACTTCTATCAATACCTACTTCCTCAGCAAGTGTATAAACAGTAATTTTTTTACCTGCACCTAACATTTTAAATAAGGCAATCAATATTCTTTTTTCAATAGTCATTTTTTATAATTCCTTTTGTTAAATAAAAAAGTGACTTACAAATATTTCGATTTGAAAGACTTTTTTATTTAACAAAAGACATTATAGAAAATTCCGTAATAAAAAGTCAAGGGTTTTTGAAAAGAATTTGAAAATTTTGTGTATAAAAAGACCTTTTGAAGTCTAATTATACACTTATTTGAGGAGAAAGAGAGGAAGAAGTTTTGAAATTTAAAAGAATTTCATTTTGTGCATATATCTTATATATGACATTTTTCATTTCTAATATATCATCAACTTCTTTTTTTATATGTTTTACATCATTTTCAAGCTTAGTATAACGAGCAAGAGCGTACATCATATAACCTAAAAAAGTTATAAAGTTCGCAACAACAAAAAGCCATACTTCGGTACTAAAACCCATAGGAAAACCCTATGAGAATTGTACTTGTTTCATACCTAAAATGTAAGCTTCTTCAACAAGAACACCATTAAGAGTTAAACCTTTAAGTGCAGTAAAAATAGCATTTTCATCTTTTGTACTATCAGCAAGAAAACTGAAATAAGTTTTTGTACCGTCAGTTGCCTTAACCATAACATTAACATCATTTGCAACAGTTACAGCGTCAGAACCCTCAGTACCGACATAAGCAAGAATTTCATACTCACCGTCTAAAAAGTTATCTGCAAAATCTTTCGCTTGAACGTCAGTTGCAGGAACATAAAAAGACTTAATTTTTTGACCGAGTTTGTTTCTAATAAGTGATTTCATTAGATTTCTCCTTTCATATTATACGGATTTGCATACTCACAAGCAACGCCAGTAATAAAGTCAGCGTTCCAAGCACCAACAACAGCAGTACGAATATCACCCATAGTTTTAGTCGTTTTAACGTGAGGTACGAAAATACCTTGCGAATGACGACGACCGCCGATAGTAGTTTTACCAACAGCAAAACCAATATAGTTTAATACAGCAGGGTTTGCAGGTATACCACCCTCAGCCTTACTATCCCAAGTTTCAAGCTCTCCAGCCATCAAACCTTTAAGAGTTGTCATATCAGCGTCAGAACCACTAACAGTAACAGTCTTTACAGATTTTCCATTTACGATTTGTCTAATCATAATTTGAACCTTTTTTTTTGTTTTATTTCTCATTTGAGATACTGAAAGATTACAAGAACTTTCACGGTTATACATATAGTGAAATGATAAAGGCTAGAAGCCTTTATTTGTGGGGGAGGGAGTGAAACAAGTTTCACTTAAAGAGTAAGAAGCGGTTAAGAGAAAAGAGCTTTTTAACACGTTCAAATAAAAAAGAGCTTTTTTTAGGCAATACAGGGCTAAAAGCCCGTAATTGCCTAAAAGGAGTAAACGCATTAATTTTTACGTGTTTTACGCAAATATTCAAGACTAATAAATTTTAATGTTTGCGGTTTAGGGAAAAGATTACGTGGGCTAGTTAATCTACGCAAGAACTTTCAAGGGTGCGACGTACCATAGTAGAAGTAGCGATTTGGGCGGAGCCACAACGAGCTAACGCTCTCTATCCTGCGGATGGCTATTTTTAAGAAGTAGCTATTTATCGGCTAAAGTTTGGGCATTTATTTTTTGTTCTAATTCTTCGTAAGTGTGAGATTTTAAAAAAGTATATAGTTTAAATCGCCAATTATCGGGAGCTTGTTTTTTCCAATCTTGAAGAGTTGATTTAGGAACACCTAACAAAGCAGTAATATCTGTATTGTATAATTTTTTCTTATTCATTATATAACCTTATTTTTAATTTTATAAAAGTATATCAGAATATAAAAAAATTTACAAATTTATGACGAATTTCGGCAATTTTCTTGCAATTTATGACGAATTTCGGCAATTTTCTTGCAATTTATGACGAATTTCGGTATAATATAAGTATAAAAAGAGATTAAGAGGCGAGAGCAGGAACTCTCAACCCCAAGCTTCAAGAGCTGGGAGCATTATATCATAGTGCTACTTTAAAGGTTTTAAAGATGAAAAATTTATACACAGAGTTACCAAGAGAAGAAAGAAACGAAGACGAGGGAATTTTTACCATAGGAGATGATATTTGCGATACTTTTATGAATGGAAATTTTAGCACAGGAGCAAAAGAACTAAAAGAATTAAATCTAAAAAGTAAAGATTTACTAGAATACTTAGAAGAAAAAGCGGAAGAATACGGAGTAGAAATATCAGAATTATATTATGGACACTTCACGGCTGACTTTTGGATAGCTTTAGGTTCAGAATTAAACTGATGTTTAATTTTATAAAAATAATCAGGGTATTAAAATACCTTGATTATAAGTTTTACAAATTAAGTTTAAAAATATTTTAGGAGATGAAAAAAATGGAATTTATAGTATATGACGACTGCGGAGTAATACACAGAGGAAGCAAAGAAGAATGTCAAAAAGCAATAAGAGATTGGAGTAGAACAGAAGAAGCCGAAGAAATATATAACGAAGATGATTTAGGAAATATATACAGGTTCTTTAACAAAAATCATCAAGAAGATTATTTTGAATATTACGGTTTCAAAATTGAAAAAATAGATAGATAGATTTTTATCTATCTATTATTATTTTGATTTAAACTTTCCTTTTTTACAATATCAGTTAAATCACTAGAAATACCGTGAAAACTAAAAAGAAAATGTAAACCATAACCAATAAAAAGAAGCAAAGCAACGGACAAAAACAAATCTAAATAACTACTATTTTCAGGCAACTTCATAAAACCTCACTTTACATCATCAAAAAATTGCATATACTCACAATCTTCAGAAAATTTAATATTTTGAATTATACCATTTTTTAAATCTTGATGTATATCATAATACAAATAATTATAATCCTGCGTATATCCAATATAACTATATTTATGTCTATTTGGACAACGTAAACGACTTCTTTTTATTTTTAAATTTTTACCACAACGAAAACATTTTAAATCAGTTTGACCGTCACTATCAAAACTAAAACCTAAAGCCTCAAAAATTTTTCTTAAATCTTTACTACTCATTTTTTAAACAATGCTCCATTAATACTATCAATTTTCAAACTATTCACATCAAGATATTGTTTTATATATTGATACAATTCAGCGTCACTAACAGTATTTTTAATATTATGTAAAATTAATTGACGAGATAAATTTGTAGTATCATTTTTCACAAAACATTTAAAAAGTTTAGTGTATTGAAAATCATCCGGCGGAATGACATTATCAGAAGCTAAATATTTCACTTCTAAAACTTCAGTAAGTTTCATAGTTGAAACAGTATTAAAAAAACTTACAACATTATCAACTGATGAAGCCTCAACAGTTTCAACAATAGTACGTTGACCTTGTTTTAATTGCACACGAAAAATCGACATAAAAACCCTCTAACCTATAAAGTTACTAATCTGATTTAAAAGATATTTAGATTTATCACAATCAGAATTATAATTATTAATTTCATCAAATGAAACACCTAATTTTTGACATATTTGTATC
>JASFZI010000075.1:0-5636 GCA_045107135.1 Candidatus Altimarinota bacterium | reverse complement strand
GCTAATTCTACATCTCTAGTTTCTATTCATTTCATATATTCACTACTTGTAGTATTTTTATCTACTGCTTTTTGTGATTCTTTCCATTCTATTGAATGATATTCTCAATGAATACCTATTACTCATAAAATTTTACCAAATCATTCATCAAATCATATAGATGCTCAAGCTGAAATTCATACAAGATGTCCACCAGAGGCTTGTTCATATAATTCTCTTTTATAATTATTTAATGCTCACTCTTTTAAGAAAACTATTCATGCATCTCAATAAGAATTATATAATTCTCATAATCTATTAAATGCATCTCTGTTTTCTTTTGAATCATTTAATCAAGTTTCCTCAAAAGCTTGTCATTTTTCAATAAATACTAAAATTTTATCAAGAGTAATTCACATTTGTTCAAGCATTTGTTCCATTCAACGTTCTGTATTTTCATCAATTCTTGATAAATCTAATCATACCCCTGCACCCGTTATTGTAACTCCTGCTCAAAATGTAACTCTTGCTCACTCTTCAATTTTATTTGGGAATAAATTTTCAAACTCTTCTAATTTAGATTCATATAATTTTGCACTTGCTGCTATATAAGGAATAAAATTAGCTGCTCATATATTTAAAGTAAAAGCTCAATCATCTATATTAATAAGTTTTTTATTAAAACTAAATCATAAAGTTCCATTGATTACTCAAAATTGAATTGAATCAATAATTTGATTTGTAACTTCTGAAATATTAAAAGAAACAGCTCATCATTCTGTAGCTCATAAAATAAGTCCAGCTCATTCAAATTTAATCTTGTTAGCTAAATCTTTATCCATTAATTGAATTTCTTTATATTTTTCATTTCATTCTATTGCGTCTATTGCATCATTATAGGCTTTTACTTTTTCAGTTACAGCTGTTTTTGATTCTAATAATTCTACAGGATTAATATTTAATCTATTATCAAGTATATTAGCTAATCTAGTTTTAAAATTTTCTCTTGCTACAAAATAATTATCTCAAAATTGTTTATTAAAATCTTCAACTCAGTTATAACCTAAATTTGTTAATAAATTTGAAAACTCTGTTTCATCCTTTATTTCATTAAAAAGTTCTATTTCTTTAGTATAAAAATGAACATTATCATCTAAGGCTCCATCAGCATTATAATCTAATAATATTCAGATTTTATCCTTAATATTTAAATCTGGAATTGATTTTTGAGTTTCTACTACATTTTCTAAAATTTGAAATAATGCTCACATTTCTTCTCATCAAAAAAATCAATCAGCTTCATATCAATATTTTCTAAATTCTGTTTTTAATTCTGAAATATTAAATGGAGTAAAATCATAGATTTCTATTTTTTCTCATTTTTCATTAGTCTCTGTATCTAAATTATTATTTTTAGCAATATTTGATAAATCACTAAAAAGAGTTTTTATATTTTCTCATGATAATAATAATTCATTTAATGAGTTAGAATTAATCAATCATCTTAATTCAGATCAATCAATTTTATTACTAAATGTTCATTCTAAAGTACTATCTGTTTTTTCTTTTGTTTTTATTATTTGTTCTAAAACTACAGTTGTTTTTGGTTTTTCTTCAGGTAATTCTTCAGATAAACCTTGAGTTTTTTCTTGTGATTTTAATAATACAGGATTTTTTTCTGTTTGATATTTGTTTAATAAGTTTTTTGCTTTTTCTAATGCCGAAGCTGTTTTATCTCACCACATCGTATCCTCACTTAAGGCTTGTCATTCATAATCTTTTATTCACAATTTATTTAACTTACTTTGTAAAAGTCCTATTTTAATATTATCCTTTGAATCTAAATCCATATCAAAATTTTCAATAAATTCTTTATGCATTTGTAAATCACTTACTTGTTGTTGGGTAAGTTCTGTATTTTCTAATGATGTCAAAGCTGACATTCATTCATGTTTTCAAGCCTCAGTATTCATAACAAAACTATTAAATAGCTGTTTATATTGAGTAATTATATGTAACATAGTCCAAAAGTTTAATAAATATTTTTTTAATAACATTTATATAATATCATAATTATCATAGTTTCTCCAAAAAAAACAGCTTGACTATTCGTTTTTTATATTTATTTGAACAAAAAAAAATAGATTTTAAAAATCTATCTTTTTATTTAATTCTATTTTTTAAAATTATGATCTAGCTCTTAATTGTAAGAAACCAAAACCTAAAATCATTGCAACAATTATCAATAACATGAATTCAGCAGGACCAGTTTCTGGTAATCTTTCTACTACAACCTCTTCTATTTCTTCTGCTCTACCTGAAGTGAATAATACACATTCATTATGTACAGTATTATCAATAGTTATTTCACCATCAGCTAATATATTATGAGTTGTCATTGGATATACTAATAACCCTATATCAGTTCATTCTATAGCAGTATTTGTATCTAATTTATAAGCATGTGATAAAGAAGATTTAATCCATGTAACCATACTTCACGCTTCTAATACATATCCTTCTTCCATATCGCTGTATAAAGCATCTAATTCATCTGTATATTCCCAAAATCAATTAGCTGTAGGTGTTTGTACCCATGAAACATTAGCTGGGTCTAAATTAACCATTTCAGGGTCAACTTGTTCTTCTTTATAAAGAATCTTTGCTACATCAGTAACATTCATCCATAAATCACTTAATAAACCTAAATGATCTCATTCTATTTTTGAATTTCAATCAAAACATTGATTACAAGAATTTTCAGAAAATATAGGATTTGTAGAACACTCTATTTCATTATAAGCCGAAAAAGACGGAAGAGTAATCATTAACAAAGAAATAAAAACTAATAATTTTTTAGCCATGGGTCGGTAATTAGATAATTAAATTAACAAAGGTATTCTACTCAAAACACAAAGAAGAGTCAAAGTTTTTAACAATTCTTAGCTTTACTTATTTAATATTTTATTCACAATTAATTGTTGGAATAACATAAATGTAGTCGATATCCCCCAATACAAACCAACTCCTGCAAATAATGTAAATGTAAATACTCAAACCATAGCAGGCATTCAATATTGCATAAATTTGTTCATAACTGCAGGATCTGGCATAAATTGACTATATCATTCCTCTCATTTTTTCTTTTCTAGTACAATTTTATTTTTTTCATCTTTCTTACCAGCAAGTGATAATTTGATTTGAAAAAATTGTATCAGAGCAACAGTTAAAGCGAGTACTAATCATGCAATTCACCCTGATGCTAGTAAATCTATTCAAAAGAAACTATAATCTATTGAGTCTAACTTAAAATTAGATAAAAACGAGTAAACATAAAAGAAACTAGAAGTATCTTTTATAGATAATATTATATTATAAATTACTAATAATATAGGCATTTGTATAAGTAAAAACCCACATGATCACATAGGATTTACTTTTTCTTTCTTATAAAGTTCCATCAACTTTTTTCAAAGCATTTGCTGATTCCCTTTAAATTCTTTTTGTATTTTTTTAATTTTTGGTTGAATTGCTTGAAGCTTTTTCTGACTTAACATCATTTTATGTTGTGGCCATAGTAATACTAATCTAATAATAACAGTAATTGATATTATTGCCCATCAAAATACTCATCAAAATACACTAAGAAGAAAGATCATTAAATTATATATTGGAGCATAAAACAATCAAACAAAGATTTTTTTTATTGATCCTTTATTTTCTAATTCAAACTGATCAAAATATTCTTTATCTTGATAATTAACAGTTAAGTTATATTTTCATATTTTAAGAAAATTTTCATATTCTGAAGAATAATCAATCAAAGTTCCAGAAGCAGGTTCTAGAGTTAGATCCCTACAAAAATTCTCAGAAAAAATTAATTCATTTCAAGCAGAGTTAATTTTAATATCATCACAAGTATTAAGACTAATAGTATCAACTGTATTATTATTAACATTTACTCAAACTGATGGAGGAATAGTATAACTATTATCCGTAAACTCAAATATAATAGTATCATTAGTTTCTGTTTTTTCATCAGCACCAAAAAAATTAATAACTAATACCGTAAGTAGTACTATTAATAATATATCTAAAAATTTTTTCATTTATTTTATTTTATTTAATAAAAATTTTATATCTTTCCTAAAAGAATTTATACTTTTTTCATCATCTTTGTCCAATTTTGTTTGTTTTTTTACAACAAAAACAAAATCTAATCATTTATTTCATTCTAAGCGTTCCTGTACTAAATCATAAAATTTTCTTCTGAAGAAATTTCTTGATACATTAGTATTAACTGATTTTCATCAAATCACAACAGCAAACCTATTTCTTTCTAAAGGATTTTTCAAATAATTCAAAACTATTCCATATGAAAAAAAAGGTTTTCATCTAGTCAAAACCTTTTTTACCTCCCTTTCAGATAATCTATTTTTTTTAAAAATCACGTTTTAAAAAGTAAAAAAAATATTATTTTTTTCTTACTATATAATTACCTTTTCCATCAAAAGGTGACTTTCTAGCTGTTCCTCAAGCAATAATATGCATTTTTGCTTTACCATTAATTTCTTGGTATCTTTTTGGATAAGAAACTGTTAATTGATGTCTACCTTTTCTTCTTCTGTTTTTTAAAACATTTCTACCTCACACAGAAGAACTTCTTTTAAGAAAACCATGAACTCTTAGTCTCTTTCTTTTCTTTAATTTTCCTAACATTCTTGATTTATTATATATTAATTTAAATTAATTTTATTAATTCTTAAAAGGCGTATATAATCTTTTAAAAATTGCCGAAATATCATATTGATAAGTCATTATTTGTCAAAAGATTTTTTAATTAATGGTTGTCCCTCATTTTCAAGTTAAAATACAATTTAAAATAGCTCCAGGTTCTGCTAAATTACATACCATTAATTTTAGTCTATTAGATTTAGATAATGATATAGCCGTATAATCCATTACTCAAAGGTTGTTTTCCAAAACTTCATCATATGTAAGCTCTTTTAGTAACTCGGCATCATGAAATTTCATTGGATCTTTATCATATACTCAATCTACTTTTGTAGCTTTTATCATTAAATTAGCCTCAATTTCTAAGGCTCTAAGTACTCCAGCTGTATCAGTTGTAAAATATGGATTTCAAGTTCATCATCCAAAGATAACGACTTTTCATTTAGATAAATCTTTTACTACTTTTGTTTTATTAAACCTTTCTATTACTCATTCTATAGAAAATGAATTTACAATTTTTGTACTTACCTCTTTCTTTATAAGTACATCAGATAATGCTATAACATTTATATTAGTAGCCAACATCCCCATATTATCAGCATTACATCTATCAATATTTAATTTTTCAATTTCTGCTCATCTAATAAAATTTCCTGCTCAAACTACAATTCAAACTTCTATATTATGTCTAACTAATTCTTTTATCATTTCTCAAACATCATCTAGTATTTGAAAATCCAATCCACTATGTTCAATTCATGACAATGCTTCTCATGATATTTTTAATAATACTCTCATTAATTATATTTTATTATAAATTATTTTAATATTTCATTAAATAAATCATCTACTACTTCTAAAATAGTAAACTCTTCATTTTTTTCTTTTAATTCTATATTTTTTTCACCAATATTTTGACTAGT
>JASFZI010000074.1:0-30189 GCA_045107135.1 Candidatus Altimarinota bacterium | reverse complement strand
ATCAGAAAGAGAGCATCAAATACATTTTTCAAATTAAAAAGCATTGCTTTTTATCATTAAATATATAAAATATGCTTATAAATTATTAATAATAAATTAAATTTATGTTTCCACTATTTGAACCAATAAACTGATTCATAATATATACTTTTTGACTTACTATAGCTATATGTTTTTTTCTTTTCTTATGGATGCTAAAAAAATTATCTATTAGATTTTGATATGATTACATAATTTTCAAAAAAAATATATTATGGTATTTTTTATGAGTTTTTTTCTTTTCAAGGTTATTTTATGTAATATGAAAATGGTATGATTTAAAATATATAAAAAATCCTTTTGAGTTTTTTATAATGAGTGATTATAATTTTTCCTTAGCTTGAGCTATTATTTGATTTTTCATAGTTTTATATATAACTATGAAAATTAGAAAAGAAAAACTTAATAATTTTATTGACTGATTAGCTCTTTCTTTATTCTTTGTTTTATTTATTGGTTTCATTTGATCATTATTGTGATGACAAGTTTATGGTAGAGAAACATTATTTTGAATAGAAATATTATATACCCATCCGTTTACCCCTGTTCCTTATCAGGTGCCAATCTTTCCACTACCTATTGTTTATGCTGTATTATTTTTTATTTTATTTTCTGTTTTATATATTGTTTCAATGTATGTACACATAAAATGAATTATCTGATATATTTGATTAATAATGTTTTGATCTATAATACTAATTTTTGATTTTTTTAGTTGAAAATATGATATATTTAAAAATGCTATTTGAATTAACCTATCTCAAACCTTTTCTATTTTCTTAATTATATTCTGTTCATACAGACTATTTCTTATATTTAATTCAAATGAAAATAAAGAACACAAAACTTTATCATAAAATATAATATATGTTATCAAAAAATATATTATTTATTTTTAGCTCAATATTCTTCTTAATTTGAATATTTGTTAATAATTTAACAACAGAATTATCTACATCATTACTAGTGCTACTTATCTTAGTAGTACTTTTTTTAGTATATATAATAATAAGACAAAAATATATCTTTTTACTTTTATTATTAGTTTTTTCTACTTCTATATGAATAATCGTTTCAGAGTTAAATATAAAAAAAAATGTGCTAAAAGAAAATATTTTAAAACAATATTATGATAATAAAAATCACGATTTAATTTTTGAAATAAAAAATACAAACAAGGTTGATGAATTTAAAACAGAATATACTGCTAAATTAATTCAAATTTGAAATAATAAAATAAGAAAAAACATTAAATTTACTGTAAAAATTGCTAAAAATAACGAAATAAAAAAATGATATATAATTAAATCGAATGTTAAATTATATGAATTCAAAGATTTTAATGATTTTTCATATAAGAAATACATGATGTCTAAGAATCTGTTTTTTAGTTCAAATATATATAGTTATGAAGTAACAAGTATTATAAAATTAAATAAAATAGAACAATCTATTATAAATCTCAGAGAATTATTTCTAACATCTATTTATTCTATATACCCCAAAGAAGAAGCTATTTTTTTATGATGAATTCTTATTTGAGCTAGAGAGTCTCTTCCAGATGATTTAAAACAAGATTTTAATAATTCATGACTTACTCATTTTATTGCTGTTTCGTGATTTAATATAACTATATTAATGATTTTCTTAACTTTTCTTTTACAATATTTCCCTGTTATATTTAGAGTAGCATTTATAACACTCTCAATTGTTTTGTTTACAGTTTTGGTATGAGATACTGCTCCAGTAATTAGGGCTTCTATTATGGGGCTTATTTGATATTATGTATTAATGTCTTGAAGAAAATGAAATATATTATCTATAATATTATTAACATTAGTTGTTATGATAATAATATCTCCTTTAAGTATAAATTATGATGTATCTCTACATTTAAGTTTCTTTGCAGTTTTATGAATAATTTATACTCAGAAATTTTTCGAAAAAATATTTTACTTTTTGCCAAATATTTTAGAAATAAAAACAGCCTTTACTCTTACATTATCAGCATTATCCTTTACTTTGCCTATAATGATTTTAAATTTTGGTCAAATGTCTATATTAGCTCCTTTCTCTAACATAGCCGTTACTTGGACTATTCCAATAGCTATGCTATTTGGTTTTATCTCAATAATTGTCTATATTGTCTACCCTTTTGCTTGAATTATTGTCTGATACATTACCTGGATCTTGTTAAAATGGGATATCATGGTAGTACATTTCTTTTGAAAATTAGAATGGTCTATACTAAAAATAGATTTTTGAATATATAAATACCACCTAGAAGTATTATATTTCTTAATTTTAATATTTTTAATAATCTGGTTTAGAAAAAAAGAAGACGCCTAGACTTCTTCTTTAAATGACTCCTCAATTTCTTGAATTAAAATATCTATATCGCTTTCTACAAACACATCTCACGATTCAACAGCTTCTTCTTTCAAATTTTTTGCTTCTTCTAATAATCATTTTTGTGTTTCTTTATCTATATTTTCAATTGAAATAGCAACAGATTCTTTAAATTGATTAAATTTTTCTTCCAAGCTAATATTTTCTATTTCTCTTATTTTTTGCCCTTTTTCAAAATGTTTTTTTCCTTTTCAAATAGCCCTTGATTGATCATTATTAATTAATGTATCAATCTTTTTTAATTCTTTAAATCTTGTAATAAAATCCAATTCTGAATTAGTAACACCTCTTTTCATATTATCAAAAGTATCCGGTCTTTTAAATTTTTTTCACTCCATTAATTTATTTAACGTCATTTTAAAAGCTATATTTAATGCTTCTTCCTTTGTTTCATTTGCTCATTCAGTTCAATTTATAGGAAAATAATTATTTCCTAATTTTTCTATAAGATGCTTATTCTGTCAAATTAATTCTTTTTTTCATTTTTCACCTCAATCTACACTTTGTTTTAATCAATCAGCTTCTTCACTAAAATCATTATTAAATCTTTCTTTATTTTTTAATAGTCCTTCTTTACTATTTAAGTATTGTATAGCTTCTTGTATTTGTTGTATTTTTTCTGTTTCTATCTCTTTAATTTCTCATATATTTTTTTCTATATTTCATGATTTAATTAAAGCTTCTTTAACAATATGTCCTTCTTCAGCACTTAATAATCATTGATTAACAAATCAGTCAATTAAAGGTGAATATGGATTTTCATCTATTTTTACATTATCTTCTAATTTTTCAAAATTAACATCTTTTTGATCTATTTTATTTGGATATAGAGTATTTTTTAATTTTTCTCTTGAATCATCTAAACTAGTAGTTAAAGAATTGTTATATTCTTCATTATCTTTTTCCCTTTTTTCTCTATCTCATAATCATGGTTCCTTAACTCCTCTTACAATTGGGGCATTCATAATATTTTTATAATAAAATAACTACTAATAGTTTATCATATTAGTAGTTATTTTGTCAAAATAGTATCAAATTATTAATCATCATAACCCTTAGGTATCATTTTTTCTCTCCATGAAGTATTTTTTTCATAAACATTTGCAATCTCTAATAGTTTTTCTTCTTCTAATCTAGGAGCTATTATTTGAAGCCCTACTGGCATTTCTTCCTTTTCTTCATCCTCTGTTTTAGCAAATCAACAAGGAACAGATATTCATGGTAGTCATGCTAGAGAAGATGGGATAGTATACATATCAGCTAAATATAACTTTAAAGGATCTTCTGATTCTTCTCACATTTTCCAAGCAACTGAAGGACTAGCAGGTCATATTATTACATCAACCTCATTAAATACTTTATTAAAATCATTAATTATTAATGTTCTAATCTGTGAAGCTTTTTTAAAATAAGCATCGTAAAATCCTGCAGACAATACATAACTTCATAATATAGTTCTTCTTATTGCCTCTGCTCAGAATCATTCGCCTCTATTATTTTGAAAAATTTGATCCATTGAAGATGCTTCCTTATCTGAAATATGTCAATATCTAATTCCATCTAGTCTTCAAAGATTAGTTGAAACTTCAGCTGGAACTATTATATAATAAGCAGCTATAGCATATTTTGTCATAGGTAAAGATATTTCTTTTATTTCTGCTCACATTTCTTCTAATTCCTTTATAGATTTTTTTACTGTTTCCTTTACTCAAGAATCCAATCCGTCTCAAAAATACTCTTTTATTACACCAATTTTAACTCATTTTAAATTTTTAGTTTCCCAAATTTTTTTATCAATTATATCTTTTCATGGTAATGAAGTATTTTCTAATGGATCTTCTCAATTCATTATTTCATATAATATTCCAGCATCCTTTACTGTTTTTGTTATTGTTCCAGGACAGTCTAAACTAGAGGCCATAGGCATTACTCAATATCTAGAATTTCTACCATAACTAGGCCTAAAACCAACTACTCAACAAAGACTAGCTGGTTGTCTTAAGCTACCTCAAGTATCAGTTCACAATGCAGCAGGAACTAATCATGCAGCTACAGCTACAGCTGATCAAGAACTAGAACCTCATGGGATTCTATTTGTTCACCAAGGATTTATAGCTTTTTTAGAAGCTGAATTTTCTCAAGTAGTTCACATAGCAAATTCATCCATAGTTACTTTCCCTATGGAGCTCATTGCTTCATTCTTTAATTTTTTTATCACAGTAGCGTCATATGGAGGAATAAAATCAGCTAACATTTTTGAGGAAGCTGTAGTAGGTATTCATTTTTCACAATATAAATCCTTTACAGCTAAAGGTATTCAAAATAATAATCATTCCTTGTCGCTTAATCATTCTTTATTTACAAAATTAAAACATTGTAATTTATTATCATATTTTTTTATTCTATTCAAAAAATATTCAAACACCTCTTTCCTTGAATTATCTCAAGATTTAATTTTATTTATTATTTGTTCTAGGCTTAAATCCTTAAATTTCATACTATAAAGTTATTTATTAATTATATTAAAATATTATATTCATAAATTATTTTTTTCAAACAAAAAACCTCCAATAATATTGGAGGTTTTTCAAAAATTATTATTTAGATTTTCTAACTTCTTTAAGTCTAGCAGCTTTACCTGTAAGATTTCTAATAAATTTAATTGATTTTCTTCTAACTCTAAATTGTCTTATTATATCAATTTTTTCAATAGTTGAAGAATGAATTGAAAAAACTTTTTCAACACCAAATGCTCAAATTTTTCTTCTTACTGTCATCGTTTTTTCTAAAGGAGATTTACCAGCAGTTTTAATAACTAACCCTTTAAATCTTTGGATTCTTTCTTTACCTCACTCTTTAATAATTTGATAAACTTCAACCTCCATACCTGTTTTTATTTGCTCTCTTCCTTCTTGTAAAAAAGATTCTTGAATAATATTAACTAATGCCGAATTTGTCATAATTTTTATTTTATATATTATATTCTCCTTGTGGAATTGCGCATATCATATTAAATTTTACTTTAAATGCAAATCTTTTTTGCATAAAAATATAAATTATGATAATATATTTATATATAAATTATTAATATCTATAAAATGGACTTTAAGGCTATTAAAGAAAAAGTTAAAGCAAATGCTATAAAACTTAAAAACAAGGCTTTTGAACAGACAGAGAAGGCTATTAATTATAGTGCAAAAAAACTTTCAAATTCAAAATTTACTCTTGAAACAAAAAAAGAGCTAGATATTATTATTAAAAAATCTACTAATACTTCTTTCAAAAATAAAGAAACTTGAAAAGAAACAATAAACAAACATAGATCTTTAGTTATTTTTGCTGATGAGTGATCAGAATTCTTTAAAGAATCATTATATGCTCTTCCTATTATGGCAACAAAAGCTTTCACTCAAAGTATTCCTATAAAACTTGCTAAATCAAAAATTGAGTGAGTAAACTTAGCTGATTATAATGTAAAAGAAGATGCTCTTCCTTGCCTGGTTGTATTTGAAGATTGAAAGGTTATAAAAAACATTGAAGGAAGTAAAAACATATTAAAACTTGTAAAATCATTTCATTTAGATATAAATAAACTAATAGACAAAGCTTAAAATATAAAATAGAATTATGACTTTAACAATATTAGAAATACTTTATATAGTATTAATAATGTTCTCTTCAATAATCTGAACTCTATTGGTTTTGGTTTTAATCAGAGCGTTAAAAATTCTATGACCTGTAATGGAGGTTGTTGAGCTTTATAATAAAATAAAGAAAGTATTAAAAGCTTATTCAAGTATTCCAGATATAATAAAAGAAAAAGTATCTGAAACATTAAAAAATAAAAAAGATTCTTAATTGAGAATCTTTTTTATTTGCGTTTTTTTATTAGCTTTGTAAAATTATTTTAATATATATTTAATAAAAAATATGCCAAAAATAATAAAGCTTGATAAAAATTTAACAAATCAAATTGCTGCTTGAGAAGTAGTAGAAAGACCAGTTTCAGTTATCAAAGAATTAATTGAAAATTCTATAGACGCTGATGCTCAAAATATTAAAATTGAAATTCTAAATTGATGAATTGATAAAATTGTAATTACAGATGATTGAAGTGGTATAGAAAAAGAAGACCTTCCTCTAGTAATTGAAAAATATTCAACTTCAAAAATTAAAGATATTAATGATTTATATAATGTAATGACTTTTTGATTTAGATGAGAAGCAATTGCCTCAATTTCATCTATTTCTAATATGCAAATAATATCAAAAAGTATATGAGAAGATTATTGAAATAAGATAAGTATCATTGCTTGAGAGTCTCAAAAAATTGAAACATTTGCAAACGAAACAGGTTCAAAAATAATTGTTGAAAACCTTTTTCATAACACTCCTGCTAGACTAAATTATTTAAAGAAACCAAGAACAGAATACAATCATATACTTTGATTTTTACAAAAAATATCTTTATCGTACCCTCAATTATGATTTGAATTTATTTCTGAATGAAAACAAATATTTAAATATATAAAATGAGAAAGCCTAAAAACAAGAATTTATAATATATATTGATCTGATTTTTCAGAAAATTTATTAGAACTAAATTTTTCAATGAATTGAATAAATATAAGTTGATATATATCTGATCCAAAAATAAATTTCCCTAATAGAAATAGACAATCATTATTTGTAAACAAAAGAGTAATTAAATCAAATCTTATATATAAAGCTCTAAATGATGCCTATAATAGATTTATACCTCACTCTATGTATCCTGCATATGTTTTAAATATAGAGGTTGATCCTACTCAAGTTGACGTAAATGTACATCCTAGAAAATCGGAAGTAAGATTTGCTTCAGAGCAAAATATTTTTAGAGCTGTTTATCATGCTATTCAAGAAAATTTGGAAAAAGTAAGCTTAGTTTGAGGCGCAAATCATAGTACAAATAACTCTCAATATAAAACAGCTTCTCCTTCAACTCATAACAACTGATACACTGGGTCTTGAACAAAATTCAAAGCCTATTCTCCATATTCAAACAAATCAGCAAATATTAACCAGTCTCAGATTAATAATGCTTTAAATTTTTCTAAAGAAATCCTTACTAATCCAGACAAAAACTATCAGCCCCTAGAAAAATCTAATGATTTACACGATACTGTTCTTTGAAAAATAATATGACAAGCTCATAATTCATACATTATAGTTGAAACTAGCTCTTGAATTAAATTTTTTGACCAACATGCCCTAGCTGAAAGAATAATATACGAAAAACTCTTAAATAATGATTATGGGCATAATATACAATGTCTTCTTATTTGAGAAAGTATTTCTCTAACCCCTAAAGAAATAAATATTCTTGAAGAAAATAAAAAAACATTTATAAATATGTGATTTGATTTTGAAATAATGCCTGGAAGCATTGTCATAATTAATTGAATTCCTGATTTTATTAAAAAAGAAAATATTAAAAAAGTTTTTATGTGAATACTTGATGATATATGAAATCAAAATTTTTCTAAATCAACAACTCTAGATGAAATAAAAAATAAAATATTTGCTTATACTGCATGTAGATCAGCAATAAAATTTTGACATAGGCTAAATCTGTTTGAAATGAATAAATTATTAAATGATTCTTTAACAGACTATTCGTCAACCTGTCCACATTGAAGACCTGTAATATTTGAACTAAGCTTAGACGAGCTAAAAAATAAATATGAAAGATAAAAAACTGTCTATAATTATAGACAGTTTTTTATCTTTTTTAAAAATGGTATCCCCAGCTGGAATCGAACCAGCATCTAACCCTTAGGAGGGGCTTGTTCTATCCATTGAACTATGGAGACTAAAAAAGCCCCTATATCTTATTAAAAAATAGGAACTTTTCAAATTATATTTCCATAAACCAAATAGTTCAAGCAATTCAAAGCAAAATTAATACAAAAAATATTAATATAATATTTGATGTTTTTTCATACTTCAATTCTATTTTTAATTTTTCTTTATCTGATGCTAAGCCCTGAAGATCTTTCTCTAAATTCACCTTAGAATCTTCTAAAAGAAATTGTGATTTTTTAAAATCTAACAAAGAAACAGAATTTTTTGCAATTTCTTCTGCTTTTCAAACTCTCATTGCTAAAACCTGTATAAGCTGGTCTTTATTTTTTATTTCTTCTTTTAAATCTTTATAAATTGCTCAAAGTGTTCCAGCAACATTTTCATCTAAATTTTTAACTATTTTTTGCGAATGTTCTATTTCTTTATTTTTTTTCTTTATAATTACTTCTTGTTTTGATTTTGATCATCACATTAAATTATCAACATCACCTTGTTTAACATAAACAATCTTTCCATCTTTCTTAGCTCTTAATTTTCAAGCCTTAATATATCTGTCTACTGAACGTGTTGAAATATTTAATCTATCTGCCACATCTTGTCTTGTTAATTTATACATAGACACTTAGTTTAATTAATTAATAACTGTCTATAATCTAAACATTTTTCATTATTAATCAAGTCTTTTAATCATTTTATCTTTGACAACATTGACAATAGTATGTCTAAAATAATTATTTGTATATAGGGAATTTTTTACATAATTCTAATATTTCCTGTTTTAATTCCTTTAATTTGTCTACATCTTGATAATTTGCAATAGCCTGAGTAAACACTTTTGCAATTAACTTCATTTCTTTCTCTTTCATTCATCTTGTTGTAACAGCTGGTGTTCAAATTCTTATTCATGATGGATCAAGAGGTTTTCTAGAATCGTAAGGAATCATATTTTTATTTGTTGATAATCATACAAGTTCTAGCGCTTTTTCCGCTTCCTTTCATGTAACTCAAAAACTTCAATATACATCAACTAAAATTAAATGATTATCTGTTCCGTTTGAAGCTATACTAAATCATGCATTCATTAATTCTGAAGCTAAATATTGAGCATTTAATATTATTTGTTTACTATATTCCTTAAATTCAGGCTTTAAAGCTTCTTTAAAAGCCACTGCTTTTGCTGCAATTAAATTTTCATGTGGTCATCATTGTACTCCAGGAAAAACAGCTCTAGCTAAATCTTTTGCATATTTTTCTTTAGACATAATTATTGCTCATCTTGGTCATCTAAGAGTTTTATGTGTAGTTGTAGTAACAACATCACAATAAGGTATTGGATTTTCTATTACTCATCATGCTATTAATCAAGCTATATGAGCAATATCAGCCATTAGAATAGCTCACACCTTGTCAGCAATAGATCTAAATCTCTTCCAGTCTAAATTTCTTGAATATGCTGAAAAACCTGCAATTATCATTTTTGGTTTTTCTTTTAAAGCAATTCTTTCTACTTCATCCATGTCTATAATCCCTGTCTCTTTATCTAAAAAATAAGGAATTATATCATATAAAAGACCTGAAAAATTAAGAGGATGTCAGTGACTAAGGTGTCCACCTTGATCAAGACTTAATCATAAAACCTTATCTCCTGGATTTAATAATCATATATAAACTGCTAAATTAGCTGGGCTTCAAGAAAGCGGTTGAACGTTTACGTATTCAGCTCCAAATAATTCTTTTGCTCTATCAATAGCTAGTAATTCGATTTTGTCTATAAACTCTTGTCCAGCATAATATCTTTTACCAGGATATCATTCGGAATATTTATTTGTCAATATACTTCAAGCAGCTTCTAATACCTCTTTTGATGCATAGTTTTCCGATGCAATTAATTCTATTTCCGTTTCTTGTCTATTTTCCTCTAATCAAATTAAATCAAAGATTTGTTTATCATTTTGTTCTAACATGTTTTTATAATTAATAATTAATATAAGTGTGTTTTTAATAATTTATTAAATATTTTATACTTATAAAAACAAAAAAAGCTAGAATATCTAACTTTTTTCTGTTAAAATATTGTTTAAAAAATCACCATCAGAGTCTCAAGTTAACAATATATCAAATTTTTCTAAATATTTGTCTAAATTTTTATCATTTTTATCATTATAAAATCATATTTTTAATAAATTATCATATTCTACTCCATCCGCCATGTTAGTATCTCATAAACTATCTCATAATAAAATAATATTTTTTCTCCCTTTTATTTTTTCTTTTACTATTGGAAAATTATCAAAAACTACTTCTCATTTATTAAATACGTGTATTACATTACTATCATATCATATAGCATATCATTTTTCATTAAATATAAATTTATTTGATACGACTTCTATATTTGAAGTATATAAATTAT
This sequence comes from Candidatus Altimarinota bacterium, assembly GCA_045107135.1. Lineage (GTDB taxonomy): Bacteria > Patescibacteriota > Gracilibacteria > BD1-5 > UBA6164 > UBA6164. The sequence continues at coordinate 19,484 of JASFZI010000074.1, read as the reverse complement.
TAAACTTTAAATAATCTATTATAGAATCTCCTCACAATCAATTTGCAGATAAAATAATTAACGGTATCTCTTGCTTATACAAATTTTTTAATAATTTAATAACTCCTAAGCGAAGCTTTATAATTCAAGAGTTAACAATTTCATCAATATGATTTATGTTTAATCATGATTCTACTAATAAATTTAAATGTGCAACCCACCATTCAGACATTTTTTTACTTTTTTCTTCTAAAGATATATTTGGATCTATTTCAATAGGATAATAATGGTCAAACAATTTATTAGCTTTATTTGAATATTTTTTTCATAAATACTTTGGATCGCTTCTTATAACAGAGATTAAACTAGGTTTTTTTTCTCAATTAATTAATGAATACGTTAAAGTTCTATCAAAATCAGCTAAAAAATGGAGCTTTAATACTCCATCTTTTTTAATTTTCTTTAATATTTTTTCTACTCTTCTTTTATCTGAATATATTATATTATTCATATTATTTTTCTTCTAATGAGCTATTATATTTATCTATACTTAATCTAAGTGCATCATTTTCAATAAAAATATCAACTACTTTTTTTGCTACTTCTAATTGTCTATCATAAAACTCAAAATCTTCCTCTTCTCATTCTTTAGGAGTATAATCTTCTTTTTCAAAATCTATTTCTATATCAGGAATAATTCCTTCATGATCTATGTTAACATCATTTGGAGTAAACCATTTTGCTATTGTAAGTTTCAACATACTTCAATCACTAAGATCAAAAGGTTTTTGCACAGATCATTTTCAATATGATTTTTTTCATACTAAAATAGCTTTATTATAATCTTTTAATGCTCACGCTGTAATTTCAGAAGCTGACGCAGAATTTTCATTTATTAAAACTACTATTTTTCATTCATAAATAGGAAATTCATTGAAACTAGGATATGAAATAGTGGAAAATATATCTTTATATTTTGTTGTAACCAGGTTTTTATCTTCTTCTATAAAGTTACCTAAAATAGAAACAGCACTTTGTAAATATCCCCCTCAATTATCTCTTAAATCAATTATTAATCATTCTTTATTTAAATATAAATCTAATTCTTTTCTAAATTCTCTTGCTGTATTTTCTCAAAACATATTAATAGCAATATATCAAATTTTTCAATCTTCAAGCTCTTTAGATTCAACTGATGGAATTTTAATCTTTTCTCTAATTACCTCTATTTTTAATATTTTATTTTCTCTAGGTCTTATTATTTCAAGCATTACTTTTGTTCAAGCTTTTCATTTTATTTTATCTACAGCATCATATAAGCCTAATCATTCTAATTCAATATTATTTGCTTTAATAATTATATCTCTTGACTTTAATCCATATTTTTTTGCAGGTGATCATTTTATTATTCTTTCTATAATCACTCATAATTCATTTTTTTCAACAACTGCTCAAATTCATTCAAAATCTCATGACAATACATCATTAAATTTTTTTGTTTCATCAGCAGTTAAATACTCACTATGCTTATCACCCAATCATTTAACCAATCATTTTATAGAAGAATCTACTAATTCATTTTTATTAATCCCACTTCAACTATAATTATATAATTTTATTAATTCATATACCTCCCAAAATTTAGTTATATCTAAATCTTTTTCTCTAAAAATTGATATAATATCACTACTATTTGCGTTTTTTAACAATGCATTATTAATATTCTTCCCTACATTAAAAGAAAAAATGATTCATAATAGAAAACTTGTTAAAAAGATTATAAAATATAGTCAAAAATTCTTTTTGTTTTTTACTTTATTCATATTTATTATTTTTTTTTACAATTAATAATTAACATTTTTTAATATATGTTTTTAATTAGAAAAAACAAGTCAAATGAATTATACAGTATGTGTAAAAAAAATGTTAAAAAAAAATATTGCCTTAAAATAAGGGAAAAAAACAGTTTTTTAAATAAAGAAAATAATAAATAAATTTGACTTAGCTTTAAATAGAGGAAAACTATTTTTAACATACTTTATTAATACTAATAATATATATGAATTAAATAAAAAAAACTAATACAACATGAATGTGTAAAAAAATATATATAAAATAAACAAAAATTTTGATTTTAAAATAATAATATGGTATTATTTAAATATATATAAAATAATTTTTAAGTAATATGATTTTTGATTTTTTAAAAAAACAAAAAGAAGTAAAAGATAAAATTAAAATAATTAAAGTAATGATTATTTCTTTAAATATACCTGATAAACAAAAAGAGCTTTACTTAGAAGCTATTTCTATATTAACAAGTGATTGATTAGAAAAATTATATATAACTTTAATAAAATTTACAAAACAATTAGAATTAGAAGAATTAGATGATATAAGTAAGCAAAATTTTTCTCAAGTTGCGTGAATGAGAAAAAAAGAAATAAAAGATAAACAAAAAGAAATAAATTCTTTTTCATTTTTAATAAATAATTTATAAAAAAAATGTCAGAAATATTTAAACAAAATGAAACACCAAAAGAAATTGAAATTAATTTAAATTTAGAAAAATTAGAACAAGAAATTAGATTAAAAGATTTTTATACTAATTTAGACGATGATAAAAAAAAAGAAGTTACTAATTTATTTGATAAAGCTTTTGTTTAAAAATTAACAATACTTATGCAAAATTATAAATTATCCGTTTCTAAAAACGGAAAAAAATATACGATTGTTTTTAAAGCTGAAACAGAAAAATTAGCTAGAGATAGAGTTCATAAAGAATGATACTCTATTTTAAGCATTGAAGAAAATATAACAAAAGAAAAATTATGAAATGCATTTTTATTTTCTGCTTATACAAAAGAAGGAGAAATAAAACATTGAAAAATTATTTGAGATGATATTTTTAAAATATATGTAAAATTAAGAAAAAATTTAGAATATAACGTTAAAACATTATTTTCAGAAGAAGATAAAGATTTAATTACAGAAGAAAAAATAAAAATTATAAAAGATTTAGAAGAGGAATATAGTTTATTTTATAAATGAAAAGGTAAAGAAAAAATTGATGAATTAAGGGATAAAATAAATAAAGAAAGAGATGATAAGAAAAAAACATATAATTTTTATTTAAAGAAAGAATTAGACGAAACATATAAACTAATAGATTTTGTTTCTTTAAAATTACAAAATTTATTAACAAACAAGGGGTGAATAGAAATAAACTTAGAACAAAAAGAAAAATTAAAAATTGTTTATAATACAATAATAAAACTTAAAAAAACAACAAATCTATCAAAATTAAAAGAAATTTGAGAATTAGCATTATTAAAAATTTGAAGAATAGAACTTAATGAAGTAGAAAAAACACAACAAGAAGATGTAAAAAAATTATTAAAACAAACAAATATATTACTTAAAAAAATTTGATCAAAAGAGAGTTTTATTGAAAAAAATAAAGATGTTTGATATATAATTAATAATTTTTTTGAAGGCTTAAATAGTTATTTTTTAAAGTTTAAACAATTAAAAAAGAAAAAAGAAAAAATAGATAAACAGTCACATTCATATATAAAAAATATATTATTTTTAAAAAGATATAAAGAAAAATTAAAAGAAAACAATATATTTATAATAAAAAATATAATTGTTTTATTATTCAGTTCTGAAAAAAGATTAGATACTTTTATTAGAAGAAAAGTAATTAAACAAAATATTACCTTATTTAAAGCAAAAGAAAAAGGTATTTGATTTTCTTATACCACTGTAAAAAATGGATTTAATAAAATAATTAACTATACATTAGACTTTTTAAAAAACATTAAACAGTATTTATTTTATGTTATTCTTGTGTATACAGTGATATTTATAAGTTTTATAAATATTAATTATTATTATTATATTTGAGAAACAAGTTATCAATGACTTTTTTATTTTTTAGTAATATTTTTTATATATTTAATATTATATTTTACTAGAAATTTATTACTTATAATTTTAAATTTTGTAATTTTATTTTTTATAGTTATATTTTGAGTAGTTAACTTTTAACAGTTATTAAAATGAAGTTTCTACTCTTTTTTGTTTCAATAATTTTTTCAATAATTTTTTATATATTTCATTCTTTATCTAAATGAAAAGATTTTTTTTGAAATGAAATAAGTAATTCTTACCCCGAACTAACTTCTTTAAGCTGAAATATATTAATAGAAAGTTTTAGTTTTGTTTTAATATCAATATTTTTTTTATACTTATTTTCAAATTTAAAAGAAAAAGGAGTAAATAAACTTCAAACACATAAAATAGAAGTTTTTTATTTTATTTTTTATATATCTTTAATTTTTTATATATATTTTTTTAGTCAAAATATTAATAATTATTTATTAATAATAATAATTTTATTTATTTTTGGAGATATGATTTTTAACCACATTTCAAGTATTCCATGATTAAGTAAACAAAAAATTAATTTAAGATATTCTTGATTGTTTATTAATTATTGAGTTTCTTGTTTATCAATGTTTTATATTTATGAAAATTGACTATCTTTTATTCCGTTAATAATAATAGTTTTTAATATTTTTTTTAATATATTAATTCATAAAAAATACACGAATTATGTTTCTTTATTTATTTCTATATTAATAATATGATTTTTACTTTATAACTTGTTATTTTTATTATTTAATATATATATATAATATATTTTTAAAATTATAATTATAAAAAAGTAATGATTAAACTAAAAACAAAATTAAGTGATATAAAAAAATCTAATTTAGTTCTTTTAATAGAAAAAAAGGCAGACTTAATGCTATTAGATGAGTTAAAATTAGATAAAAAAATTTTAGAAAAATTAATAAATATCATAAAAAAATGAAAAAACAATAAATCAGTTTTCTTTTTATGAAGCAATTCATTTGATAATTTGTTTATTTATTTTTTTAATAAATCAGAAGAAAATACTTTAATAGAATATTTATGAGAAGAATTACCAAAATTACCAAATAATTTAACTATTTTATCAAATACAGATAAAAATATTAAAGAAATTATTGATACTACTATTTTGTCTAGGTATAAATTTAATAAGTATAAATCAGAATTTAAGCAAGATAATATAAATATTGTTATTAACAATAATACAAAGAAACTTGTAAAAAATAGGTTAAAAACTTTAGATAATATTATTTTAGCTAGAGATTTATGAGAAACACCCTCTTCAGACTTATATCCAGAAAGTTTTGCTAAAATAATAAAGAATACAAAATTCAAAAACACAAAAGTTAAAATTTTAAATTCTAAGCAAATAGAAAAAAAATGACTACACTTACTTCATAATGTTTGAAAATGAAGTTCTAAAGGACCATATATGGTTATATTTGAAAGAATTACGGATAAGAGCTTCCCTACAATTTGATTGGTATGAAAAGGAATAACTTTTGATACTGGTTGAATACAAGTTAAACCTGGGGATCATATGTATGAAATGAAGTGAGATATGTGTTGAGCTGCAGCAGTTTATGCAACTATGAAAGAGTTGGATAAAGAAAATATAAACGTAAATATAGTTGCTTGTTTAGTGTTAGCAGAAAACCATATTTCATGAGATTCTTATAAGCCTTCTGATATTATAAAATCATATTCTTGAAAAACTGTTGATATCGTACATACAGATGCCGAATGAAGATTAGTTTTAGCAGATGGTATAAGTTATATATCAAAAAATTATAAATTAGATAGAATAATATCAATTGCAACACTTACTTGAGCAGTAATGTTTGCTTTATGATATAGATATGCATGAATTATGTGAAATGATAAAAAAATGATTAAGAGCTTTATTGATTATTCAAAAACAAATTTTGAAAAATATGTAGAACTACCATATGACAATTATTTCATTAAAAAGACTCGAGACTCACTTGTTGCAGATTTAGAAAATTTAAATAAATGAACTTATGCTTGAGCTTCTATGTGAGCAGCTTTTTTATCAAATTTTATATTAAATAATGAATTATATACTCATTTAGATATAGCTTGAACAGCTATTAATTCATTTGAGCCATACTGATTAATGAATAAGTGAATTACTTGATTTTGAGTAGATAGTTTATCAGAAATATTATTAAATTTAAAATAATATAAAAAATATGAAAATATTTAAGTTTATAAAAGATTTAATAGCTCCTAAAAAGTGTTACTCTTGTAATAAAGAGTGACACTTTTTATGTGAAAAATGCTTGTCTAAGATGTCTAACTTTGAGCCAGTTTGTTATGTGTGTAAAGGAAGAAGTGAAAATTTTGAAGTACACACTAAATGTCTATCATCAATACATTATGATAAAATAATAATATTATCACATTATAAAAATAAACATATTTCTAAACTAGTAAAGGATTTTAAATTTTATATGAAAAAAGATATATGAGAAGATTTTTGAAATTATTTAACAGACTTATTTTTAGAAAATGAAGTATATAAAAATACAGATAATTATATTTTAATTTTCCCTCCTATGTGATTTTTTAAAAAAATAAAAAGGTGATATAATCATTCTGAAATAATTGCAAAATATATATCTAAAAATATATGAATAAGACTGGAAAAAAAATTAATAATTAAAACAAAGACAACTAGACAACAATCATTACTTTCAAGAAAAGAAAGATTGTTAAATTTACAAGATTCCTTTAAAATAGCTAACAACAAAATAGACAACTTTGACAAAAAAACTTTTATTATTATTGATGATGTAATTTCTACCGGATCAACAATTAATGAAATATCAAAAAAATTAAAAGAAAAAGGAGCAAAAAAAGTTATATGATTAATAGTTGCATCTGATTAAAAATTATGATAAAATTAAAGTAAATATTAATAAATAATGTTTATTATGGAAGTAAAAATAAATAACGAATGATATTGTGAAGGTTGTATAATTGAGCATAATTGCTCAACTTGTAATATTATGAATTTAATTTTAGAAAAAAAAATTCATTATAAAAATAAGGTTTCATTTATATTAAATAATAAACAAGAGAAAAAAAAGAATCAGAATAAACAAAAAAAACAAACAAAAGAAAAATCTAAAGAATATATTCCTTATTGTTGAGATTGTTGAAAAGAAATGAAAAAAAATAAATTTAAAAAATGACCTTTGTATTGGTGTCCTTGTTATAAAAACATAAGATATTAACAAAAAGATATTTAATTATTTGAATATCTTTTTTTTTGAGTAATATGAAGAGATACTTTAATCTTAAATATGTTTTATGTCTAAATATTTGGAAGTTATATGAGCAAGGACTCATAATTTACAAAATATTAATGTAAAAATTCCTAAAAATAAAATGACAGTTATTACCGGAGTTTCATGAAGTGGTAAGTCTTCCCTTGCTTTTAATACAATTTACAATGTATGACAACAAAAGTATTTGGAAAGTCTTTCTAGTTATGCGCGTATGTTTATTTGATGAATGAAAGAGGAGGCAGAGGTTTCAGAAATAAATGGACTTTCCCCTACTATTTCAATTGATCAAAAAACAACAAGTAAAAACCCAAGATCAACAGTTTGAACAATTACAGAAATTTATGATTACTATAAGCTTCTTTATTTAAATGTGTGAGAGAGAAGGTGTGTTAAATGTGATACAGTAGTAAAAAAGGATTCAATGTTAGACATTATAAGCTATTTGTCTACATTCAAAGAAGGAACTAAATTTATATTAAAAACTCCTCTTAAATGAGCATTTACTTCCTTTGATGAAGTAAAAAAAGAAGTTTTAGATTTGTGATTTATTAGATTTTCAATTTGAAAAAAATTATATACGGTTAATGATAATATAGAATTAAAGGATGTTTGACAGGTTTTTATTATTATAGACAGATTGATAATAAAGGATTTTTCTGATAGAGATTCTTCAGACACAAAGAGGTTAAAAGATTCTTTAGCCTTGTCATATAATATATGAGAATGACAATTATCTATAGAAATAATATGATGAAAAGAACATTCTTTTTCTAAAGTTTTTGTGTGTTCTAAATGTTGACATGTTCCTGTTGAATTAACTATTTCAAGTTTTTCTTTTAATTCACACGCTTGAGCTTGTCCAGAATGTCATTGATTATGAGTTAAAAAAGTATTTTTAGAAGAAAAAATTATAAATAATAGATTAACTTTATTAGAATGAGCCGTTATTGCTCCTTGATTTTGATGAGATTATTTTTTTGCTTTGCTAGAAGTGGTATGAAAGAAAAATAAAATTAATTTGAATACCAACTATTCCCTATTATCGCAAAGAGAAAAAAACATAATTTTAAATTGAACATGAGATTTAAAATATAGCATTAGTTACACAAATGAATATTGAGTAAAAAACACTTATAATTCTAGATTTGAATGAGTAATAAATACTCTTACAAGAAGATATTTTGATTGATGAAACAAAAAAGGAATTTATGAGGACTATGTAATTGATATGGATTGTCTTGCCTGTGATGGAAATAGGTTAAACACTGAAAGCCGAAGTGTTTATTTAAATAATTTAAATATATGAGAATTGTCTAACTTGTCTGTACGAGATGTTTTAAAATTTATTAAAACAATAAAATTAACAGCTTCTCAAGAAAAAATTTCTAAAAAAGTATTAAAAAATGTTATAGAAAGATTAGAATTTCTTTCAGGGGTATGATTAACCTACATGACTATTTCAAGAAAAGCCTGAACCCTATCAGGATGAGAAGCGCAAAGAATAAGATTGGCAACTCAAATTTGAACTAAACTAGAATGAATAATTTATGTTTTAGATGAACCCTCTATTTGACTTCATCCAAGAGATAATGATATGTTAATAGACAATTTAAAAAAATTAAGAGATATATGAAACACTCTTATAATAGTAGAGCATGATGAGGATATTATGAGAGAAAGTGATCACATTATAGACATCTGACCATGAGCAGGAATTCATGGTGGACAGATTGTTTTTGAGTGAACAATAAAAGAAATAGTAAAAGATAAAGATTCTATTACTTGACCATATTTAAATGGGACAAGAAATGTAATAATAAAAAGAGGCCATAGGCCCACATATAATGATTTAAAACAAAACGGAAAAGTTTTAAAAATTATATGAGCACATCAAAATAATCTAAAAAATATTGATGTTACCATTCCCCTTTCAAATTTAGTAGTAGTAACAGGAGTGTCTTGAAGCGGAAAATCAAGCCTTGTTAATGATATATTAGCAAATTATTTAGCTAATAATTTAAATAGAGCTAAAAGAGCTGTTTGAGCTGTTAAAGCAATTAAATGATTAGAAAATTTAGACAAGGTTGTAATAATTGACCAATCTTCTATATGAAAAACACCTAGAAGTAATCCTGCTACCTATACCGGGTTATTTACGCCAATAAGAGAAGTTTTTTCTATGACTGAAGAAGCTCAAATTAGATGATTTAACCCTGGAAGGTTTAGTTTTAATACTAAACAATGAAGATGTGAAGAATGTGATTGAGATGGTGTTAAAAAAATTGAAATGCATTTTTTACCACCAGTATATGTTGAGTGTGAATGATGTGGTTGAAAAAGATATAATACAGAAACGCTTCAAATAAAATACAAATGAAAAACAATATCAGACGTTCTTGAAATGACGGTTGAAGAATGACTTAATTTCTTTTCAAATCATCCTAAAATAATTAAAACACTAAAGGTTTTAAATGAAGTGTGATTATGATATATAAAACTTTGACAATCTAGTGTGACTTTATCTGGTTGAGAAGCCCAAAGAATTAAACTTTCAACAGAGCTTTCAAAGAGGTCTACCTGAAAGACATTTTATATATTAGATGAACCAACTACATGATTACATTTTCAAGATGTAGACAGACTACTAACTATTCTACACTCATTAGTTGAAAAGTGAAACTCAGTTCTTGTTATTGAGCACAATATGGATGTTATAATAAATGCTGATCATATTATAGACATATGACTAGAATGATGAGATAAATGATGAGAATTAATTTGATATTGATCTATTGATGATATAATGAATTGTAAGAAAAGTTATACTTGAGACGCAATAAAGAAATATATTAATAAATAGTTTTTATGATTATAGAAGAAATTTTAATAAGAGACAAAGACATTACTGAATTATCAAATTTTAAGACAGCAGCAATAGCTAATTATTATTTTGAAATTAATTCTAGACATGATGTAGACAAAGTATTTGATATTTATAATTTTTGAACAAAAAATAAATTACCAATTTTGTTTATATGATGAGGAACTAATATGTTATTTGCATTTGAAAAATATGAATGAATTGTTATAAGAAACTGTCTAAAATGATGGACATATGATTCTAATACAAAAATTATAGAAACATGTACAGGAGAATCAATATCTGATATTTCAGAATCTTTATATAATGATTATTGACAACCGTTGTGGAAAAGATTTATAGGTTTGCCTTGAAGTGTGTGATGAGCTGTTTTTTGAAATGCCTGATGTTTTTGACTAGAAATAGAAAATAATTTTTTAGAAGCTGAGGTTATTAATTTAAAAACATGAGAAATTCTTTATTTGAATAAGCAAGATATGTGATTTGAATATAGAAATACAATTATAAAGAAGACAAATAATTATTTTATAATAAATGTGAAATTTGACTTGTCTATATTAGTAGAAAAATATTCTTCAGATGTTGATAATATTTATTTTAGAGAAGTTAGACAACCAAAAGGGAATACCTGTTGAAGTTTTTTTAAAAATCATTCAAAAGAAAACCCTGCTTGAGGATTAATAGAAAAAGTTTGATTAAAATGAAAGAAAATTTGATGAGCATATTTTTCTGAAAAACATGCTAATTTTTTAATAAGTGATTGAGCAACTTATAAGGATTTACTGGAATTAATTAATTTAGCTCAAACTAAAATAAAAGCAGAGTTTGATATAAATTTAGAGCCAGAGGTTAGAATTATTACTAATTAATATACTTGTTGTGGAAAAAATAAGAATACAAAAATATATGTCACAGGCGTGAATATGTTCACGCAGAAAAGCAGAGGAATATATTAAGAGAGGACTAATTAAGGTAAATGGACAGGTTGCAAAAATAGGGGAGTCTATATGTCCAGAAACAGATAGGGTAGAGCTTTTAGATAAGGCAATAGAAGAACAAAAAAACTTTGTCTACTATAAATTAAATAAACCAAGATGAATAGAGACAACTTGTGCTCAGCATAACCAAAAAAATATTATTGATATAATGGATATCAAAGAAAGGGTTTTTCCTGTATGAAGATTAGACAAAGAAACAACATGATTAATTCTAATGACAAATGATGGAAGGTTAGCTAATTTTTTAATGCATCCAAGATATGAGCATTCAAAAGAATACATTGTTGACACCTTTTGACCAATAGATGATAAACAACTAGAATCGATGGAAAAATGACTATTTATCCTATGAAGTTATACAAAAGAGGCCCCTATTAAGAGGTTAGCTTCTTGAAAATTTAGCATAACTCTTACAGAATGAAGAAATAGACAAATTAGGAGAATGGTTGAGAAAGTATGATCAGGAGTAAAAAAATTAAAAAGAGTAAGGATAGAAAATATAGAACTTTGAAAACTGGATTATTGACAGTATAAGCATTTAACAAAAGGGGAATTAAAAGAATTGTTTAATAAATTGTGAATAAAAAAAAGCTAATAAAAAACCTCTCATCTGAATCTTCTCTCCTTATCAGGAGAAAAGGGCTGCATATATTTGAAACTGTAGCCTCTTTCCCCAGAAGGGGGAGAGAATTCAAGAGAGAGGGAAAATACAATTAATTTTTATTTTAGAGTTTCTTTCATAGAATTAATTTCTATTTTAATATTTTGTAAAATTCTAACAAAGACGTCCTTGATCTCTTCCTCTGATTTAAAATTAATATTTCAGAAGTTTTTTAATTTTAAACTTTCTTTGTTTAATTTAATTAAATTCTGTTTAATTTTAGATTCTTTAGGGGATAAAGCTTGTTTGTCCTTAAAAATATTTTGAGCAATTTTTAAATTAATACTATTAATTTTATTTGCTATTTTTATTCATAGCTTAGAAAAAGCATTTTTTTTACTTTTCAAATTTCTTTCAAAAATATCTTTTTCAATTTCAAGTTGTATTTTTAAACTTTCATTTACTCTTTTTATTCTATTTATAACAGCCAGTATAACTTCTTCTGCTTTTTGTTTTTCTATATCAGTGTTTTGTATCTTTTTTAATGCTTTTATTGATTCATCTAATTCATTAAGATCACTTAATAAGTTAGAGTTATTAAAAATATTATATTTTTTAATAAAATCATCTATTTTCCCCTTATGTCTAGATAGGTAGTCTTCAACTAAAAGTGCTTTTTTTATATTAGATTCAGTATTATATTCTATATTTCAGGCAACGATATTACTAGAAAATAAGAATAATAGTGTAAATAATATAAAATATACTATTTTATTCATTTTAATTTTTGTTAATCACTATTATTACATATTATATATACGGAAATATTTTATTCAAGACTTATTTAAAAAATATGATAATTTGTTTGGATTTAGAGACTACAGGGTTAGATAAATATAATGATAGGATTATAGAAATTGCAATGGTTAAGTTTGATGAAAAAACGTATAAGGTAATTGATACATTTAATTCATTAGTTAATCCTCAAGCATCTATTCCAGATATTATATCAAATATAACAAATATTTATAATGATGATGTTGCAGGAGCCCCTATAATTGATGAATTAAAAAATGAAATTATTGATTTTATTTGAGACACCCCTATTTTAGGGCACAATGTTTATTTTGATATTGATTTTTTTATAAATAGTTGAATAAAGATTAAGGAAAATATAGCAATTGACACTTTTTTCTTAGCTAATATTTTATCTTTTAACGAACCTTCACTTAATTTGGAAATGCTTTGTAATTCATTTTGAATCTGATTTAAATGAGCACATAGGGCTATGAATGATGTTAAAGCTACTATAGCGTTGTTTAAAAAATTAACTACAAAATTTAATAAATTATCTAAAATTAAAAAACATTTACTTTATTTTGTATTTAATAAAGCTGAAGATAAAAATATTGAATTTTTAAAAGAATATCTTTTTACAAACATTGATGCAAATTTGTCTTTTATTGATTTTGAAAAAAAGATACTTAAGCTTGTCGGAAAGCTAGATACAGAGGAACAATTAGTTGTAGACAAAAAAGTAGACAATAAAAATATGTCTAAGATGTTTGAAGATTTGTGAAATGTAGAAAAAAGAAAAAACCAATTAAAGATGACAAACATGATTATGGAATCTTTTAATAAAAAAAAGAAGGTTGTTATTGAAGCACCAACGTGACTTTGAAAAAGTTTTGCATATCTTATCCCATCAATAGCTCATTCACTTAAAACAGGAGAAAAGGTTTTTGTGTCAACAAAAACCAAGACATTACAGGACCAATTATATTGAAGAGATTTGTTGTATTTAAGAGATAACTTATGATTAAATTTTAATTATACAAAATTAAAGGGAAAGAAAAACTACTTAAGTATAAAATTATTCTTTGATGAATTTTGGATTGATGATATTAGTTATACAAAAGTATGATTTCTTTCTAAAATTTTACTTTGGTTACATGAAACCAAATATTGAGAGCTGGATGAGTTAAATTATTTTTGACAGGAGTTTTCTTTTTTAAAATCTATTAATGCTGATAATTTTTGAGTGTTAGCAGAAAAAAATGACTATAGAAGGTATGAATACATTTTTAAGGCTAGAGTTAGGTTAGAAAGCTCAAATATAATAATTATTAACCATAGTTTATTATTTTCTGATCTTAATACAGAGGCATCAGTTTTGTGAAAAATGCACAACTTAGTTATTGATGAATGACATAATATTGAAGATACTGTTACAGATTCTTTAAAATTAAGGTATAGCTTAAATAATTTAATCGAGCAATTTGGTATAGTTGAGAAAATACTTACAAAAATTGATGCAAAAAAAATAGAATTTATTACTTTAAAAGAAAATCTTATATCAAGATTAGAGCTTTTAGATGATTATGGGTATAATTATTTAAATGATAAGGTATGAGAAAGTCAAAAATTTAAATTAATATTATTGGCCTCAGATTTTTTTGATAGCACTGATTTCTCAAACTTACTAAAAAAAATAGAATTAGACTTTATAGACATAGTAGACAAAATGGCAGTTATAGAAGAATATGATTTTACGAAAGAAATAGGGCTTATACAAGGGAGTTTAAATATTATAAAAATAATGTTAGACAAAAATGCTGATAAAAAATATATAAGAATAATAAATTATAATGATCACTCTGGAGTAAGTTTTGAGTATACGCTTTTAAATCCTGGAGAATATTTAAGAGATAATTTATGGAATAAATTGAAAACGTGCATATTAACATCAGCAACTCTACAAATATGATGAAAGTTTGATTATTTTAAATCTTTGTTATTTTTAAATGATTTTAGTTTTTATTCTTTTGAAAGTGATTTTGATTATAAGCAACAGGCAACGATTTTTATACCAACTGATATTTGAAGTATAAAAAACAATTCAACAGAAATAGTTAATTTTTTATGAAAATTTTATTCTATAGTTAGATGAAAGGTTTTAACTCTTTTAACAAGCTACGCTATTATAAGAAAAATATACACTGGGTTAAATGCTGACTTAAAAAAAGAAGGAATAAATCTTTATGCACAATGAGTAGCATGAAGTAAAATAAAACTTTTAAGCTTCTTTTTAAAAGATCCAAGTAATTCAATACTTTTATGAACGGACAGTTTTTGGGAATGAGTTGATATTCCTTGAGATGACTTGAAATACCTAGTAATACACAAATTTCCATTTTCAGTTCCTACAGATCCTATTTTTCAGGCAAGAAGTGTATTTTTTAAAGATCCTTTTTTAGAATATTCTGTTCCTAAAGCAATAATTAAACTAAAACAATGATTAGGTAGATTAATAAGAACAAAAAGTGATAAATGATTGGTTATTTTGTTGGATAATAGAATTCTTTCAACCGCATGGGGAAGCAGATTTTTCGATGCGTTCCCAAGTGATATAAATATAAAAAAAGGGAAGATTGATAATTTTTTAGAAATATTGGAGCGTAAGGTATAAACATTTTTAAGTAATTGTAAAGCCTATTTTTTAGCATTTTGTTTTTAAATGTGATATTATGGAAGTAATTACTTTTTAATCATATTTTATGGAAGAAAAAAATAATGAAATTAATAATAATATTGATTCAAAAAACATATTTGATGAATTTGCGGATGATTCAAACTTGGTTGAAGAAGTGGATAAATTAAAAGACGAAAATAATAAAGACTTGTTTTTTTATATATCTAAGACATGAGCTGTATTGCAAACAGTATTTTGGTTATGATTAATTCTTACGATTATCATTTTTACATATATACATTATCAAAATGATGAAGAATTAAAAAATTCTAATATTTTAGATCCTTTTTGTTCTATATTTTTATGAGATGTAAAAAATGAAGATTCATACTGCTCATCAATATCGTCATTAAAGAAAACGTATGAGAAAAAAATAGATCTATTACAAAAAGGGCAAGCTACAGATATTTTGGGAATTTTAGAAAGATTATATGAGGTAGAAAATTTTCTTAAAAGTAAAGAAGTGATTTTTCTTGTTGATAATACAAAAAACAAGCTTTCAGTACTATCTATAATAGAAGAATTTGATGATATTAAAAATGAATTTAATATAGAGAAAGATAAGATAGAGTGCCAGTTTTTAGTTATAGATACAAAAGACAATTTATTATCTATGAGTTGTGAGTCATATTCACAATGATATGAAAAATGACTTAGATGATTTGATTGAACAACTGATAATACTTTAAAAGGAACATCGTTGTCACAAGCTAATAGTTTTTTAAATTTTATTGAAAAAACTTCCACATTTTTTGAAATAGCAGATAAACAAAAAATGTTTAAAGAAGAACCGGTTCTTTGAAACAAAACAGGTTTAACGAGTAAAACACAATTTGATTTAAAATTAAAATATAACTTAATTAAATAATTATGAGCCACGAAACAAATACTCCTGGGGCAAAAAGATCTAAAAGAGAAGAAAATTCAATAATTACACACTTTGTATTTTATTTTGTATTAATTGTTTGATTAGCGTTTTTTCTTATAACTAGCATAATTCCAGAAATTTTAAAAATAGAAAAAGATAAAACAGCAACTAAAGAGTTATATAGTAATATAGAAAGAGTAAGTAATGCTGGACTAGATTTTAATGAATTTAAAAAATTTAGTAATTCTTGAGAAAAAGATAGAGTATTGTTAGAAATATTAAAAAATATGTCAGAAGATTTTTATGCTACAAATTTAATAAATAATACAGAAGATTCTTATAAAGAATTTTTAGAACAAAAAATAGAAGAATTAAGTAGTCCTAAAAATATGGCTATTATAAATGACCAAACAAAACAAATTTCTACGATATTACCTACATATTCAATACCTGCTATTGATTTATGATGAGATTCGTTAAGTGATTATAAATTTGTTAATTATATAGAGTCTATTTTAGAAACTTTCGGACTTTCAACTAAAAGTTCTATTGGTATAAACAAACTTAAGCTGGTAGAAGAGTATATGTGAACAAATAATTCTTGAGATTCACTAGATTCAAATATTTTTTATATACCTTTAAGTTTAGTTTTAAAATGAGATAAAGCATGAATTTTAGATTTTCTTTATTTTGTTGAAAATGTATGAAATGTTTATATTGATAATGATGAGATAGTATTAAGTGAAGAATATTGATTTTTGTCTCAAAACTGAAGGAAAAAAGTTTTAGAATGAGAAAAATATATTCCTGGTTATAATATTCTGAATCATCAAATGATTGATATAGAAAAAATTTCAATGGAACAACATATTGATTCTTCATATATAGATAGAGAAGAAAAGGATTTCAAAGATTTTATTATTGAATCTCAATGAGAAGAAATTTTTGAAATAAACGTAAATTTAATGTTTTATGTTAAAGGACAACCGGCATATAAAACAGAAGAATTTATTAATAATGTCTTTAATAAACATGTTGCAACAATTTGATTAATTTCTGATACATTAAAGGATGTTACACTTGGAGATTCTTTACGTAGAAAATTAATTCAACAAAATGTTTCTTTAAATCAAATGAATAAAGAAATACTTTCTATAAAAAAAGCACTCGCTAAAAAAGAAAAAATAGATGAATTATATAAAAGAGCAATGAAGCTAGATGAAATAATAGATCCAATATTTAAAAGTCTAAAAGATTAGTTTTATGAATTATAAAGAAGTAATTACTACATTAAAAGATTTGGTATATAAGTGAGACAATATACAAAAAGTCTGCGACTATATGATATTAGCCGCAGTTCTTTGAGAATCTTCAGATATACATATTGAACCACTTACTTCATACGTTAGACTAAGATATAGATTAGATGGTGAATTAAGAGAAATTTTAGAATATCAAAATTTTCTACATAGTTGAATAGTGGCTAGGTTTAAAATTTTAGCTGATCTAAAGATTGATGAATCACGTGTTCCTCAAGATTGAAGAATTAGTAGGACAATTGAATGAAAATCTCTTGATTTAAGAGTTTCTACACTACCAACTGTTCATGGTGAAAAAATAGTAATGAGAATAGTTGATAAAAGTAAAAAAATACCAACATTAAATGAGTTATGAATAGAATGAAAAAACTTTGATTTAGTTGAAAAAGCAATTGCGTTACCTAATGGAATTATATTAACTTCAGGACCAACAGGATCTGGTAAATCAACAACTCTTTATTCAGCTCTTACAAAATTGAATAAAATTTGAGTAAATATAATGACACTAGAAGATCCGGTTGAAAATCAGGTAGATTGAATAAATCAATCACAAGTTAAGCCAGCTATTGGTTATACGTTTGCAAATTGATTAAGGACAGCTCTTAGACAAGATCCAGATATCATAATGGTATGAGAAATGAGGGATAAAGAAACTGTTGATATTGCTGTTGAAGCTTCTCTTACATGACATTTGGTGTTGTCTACAATCCATACCAATAATGCATCAGAAACAATTACAAGGGTATTAAATATGTGAGTTCAACCATTTTTAATTCCTGCTTCATTTAATGTAATAATAGCGCAAAGACTTGTTAAAAGACTTTGTTCTTGTAAAAAACAAATTAATTTTAAAGATGTATGAGCTCAAACTATTGCAAATATAAAAAATGCAATCAATATTACAGATAAAAAAGAATTAGCTTTAAGAGTTTGAGATAAATTAAAAAATCCAGTATTCTATGAACCAGTAGGATGTGATAAATGTGATAATACATGATACAAATGAAGGCTTTGATTATATGAAGTTTTAGAAATTACTCCATGAGTAAAAGAAATGGTTTTATCTTGAGCATCTGCTTTTAATATAAATAAACAAGCAATTAAAGATGGAATGATTTCATTAGAACAAGATGGTATAATGAAGGCATTAAATTGATTAACGAGTTTGGAAGAAGTTTATAGAGTTGCGAAGACGCAAAAGTAGTAGAGGAATTAAATCCACCCTAAATTCCCTCCTTTGAGAAAGGAGGGAGGCTACAGTTTAATGGCTTCCTTTTG
The DNA here is from genome assembly GCA_045107135.1 of Candidatus Altimarinota bacterium. Classification (GTDB taxonomy): domain Bacteria; phylum Patescibacteriota; class Gracilibacteria; order BD1-5; family UBA6164; genus UBA6164. Next base: position 772 of record JASFZI010000074.1, on the reverse strand, counting down.
AAAGGAAGCTCCCGAAGGGTGATGGATTATTTATTTTAGAATCTAAAAAAAATATTATGGCTGATTTTTTAATCTTAGATGATGAAAAAGAAAATTGAAATGATGACAATATTCAGAACTCAATAAAATGAGAAAAATCTGGTTCTTTAATGGACAAGCTAAATGATATTGTTGTTTGATTCCAATCAGTTAAAACTAAAGAAAAAGTAATTTTTTATAATCTTTTGTCTACAATGACAAATGCATGAATTACTTTAATGAAAGCAATGATTGTACTTGAAAAACAAGAAAAGAATCCAGTATTTAAAAAAATACTGTGAAGATTTGGTGAAGAATTAAAAGAATGAAAGAATCTTTCAGAGTGTATGACTTTATATCCTACTAGCTTTGGTGAAGCCGAAATTTGAATAATAAAATCATGAGAAAAGACATGACAATTAAATAATATATTATCTGATTTGGCTCTTCAGTTAGAGAAAGTAGAATCATTAAATTGAAAAATTAAATGAGCAATGACTTATCCTATGTTCATATTAGTTGTAGTTATTTGAGTTGTATCTATAATGATGACTATGATTGTCCCAAAATTACTTGAAATATTTCTTGATAAAGAAGCTCTTCCTACCTCAACTAAAGCATTAATAATTGTTTCAAATATATTTAGAGATTATTGGTTTGTAATGATAATAGTAGCTTTATTGTCATATATTGGAGTATCAATATGGAAAAGAACACCAGATGGAAGGTATATATTTGATAATATTCTTCTTCA
>JASFZI010000073.1:0-6587 GCA_045107135.1 Candidatus Altimarinota bacterium | reverse complement strand
ACAACAAGAGATATTTCTGAATATGAGTATCATGATGAAGAAAATGGTTTAGCATATATAGTATCAGATTCTGGATGATTGGATTTTTCAAGTAAAACTGATGAAATTTCAAAAGATATTGCTGAAAGAACAGAAAAAGCTATCATTGAAAGTGATCTTTTAATATGGTTGATTGAATATGATAGAACAACAGATTTAGATGAACAAGTATTAAAAGTATTAAGGAATAATAAAATAAAAGATGTTATTATTGTAGCTAACAAAGCAGATAATGAGTCTAAAAAAATGGAAGCATATTCTTTGGCTGGTTTTTGAGAAGGTTTAGAATTTTTTCCAATTTCAGTTTCACATAATGATTGAGTGAAAGAAGTAAGACAATTTGTCGCAAAATTTCTAACTGACAAAGGATTAAATTATGAACATGAAGAAATAGATGATTCATTTGTTAAACTGGCTATGGTTGGTAGACCAAATGTTGGTAAATCTAGTTTGATTAATGCTATAACTTGAGAAAATAGAGTTATGGTTAAGGATTTTAGTTGAACTACTAGAGATAGTATAGATACAAAATTTAAATATGAAGATACTGATTTTGTTTTAATTGATACAGCTGGAGTTAGAAGATTATCAAAAGTATGAGTAAGAAATATAGAAGATTGGTCAGTAATGAGAACTAATAGAGCTATTACTAGGGCTGACGTTATTGCTGTTATAATTGATTGATTTGATTGAATTGTTCATCAGGACCTTTCAATTATTTGAACAGCTTTAGAAGAGCATAAATGACTTGTTATTGTTGTAAATAAATGGGATAAAGTTTTAGCTAAACCAGGTGTAGACAAAGAAAAAATGATGAATAGATATATAGATTATCTTAAATCAAAAATAGAGTTTTTGCCTTGGGTTTCTGTTATTTTTACTTCAGCACTTGATAGAAAAAGAGTTGATGAAATATTAGAAGCAGCAGCAAATATTAAAATTGAAAGATATAAAAGAGTTAAAACAGGAATTTTTAATAATTTTATGGAACAAGTTATTTATAAACATCCACCAACTGGTAATAAAAAATCACATAATCCAAAAATATATTATTGAGCACAGGTTGATGTTAATCCACCAAAATTTGTTTTAACTGTAAATAATCCGCATCACTTTCATTTTTCTTACAAAAGATATATATGAAATAAAATAAGAGACAATTTTTGATTTTTTTGAACTCCAATTATTATAGAATATAAATGAAGAGGTAAACATAAAGATGTTGTAAAATAATTTTTAAAGCATATTAAAATAGTATGCTTTTTTTATTTATTTAAAAATATCATATTAATTATTTTAGTTGTAAAATTTCACAAATAGTTATAATTATAGGTAATTTAAACATTAATATTAAAAATCATGACTTTTTCTGATGATGTAAAACAAAAGAAACAAAGAATGAGTTTGTCTAAATGGATTTATACCATTATTACGGTCATTGTAATTTGAGTTATTTATTATTATTTTTCTTGAGCAAATAAAGATGAAAGTATTTCAATTTCTGATACACATATTGTAGAAAATTGAGATTTAGAATTATATGTTTCTTGAGAATGAAAGATAATATCATGAAAAAAAATAGAATTAAATTTCCCTATAACATGAGCAATTAAATGAATATATAAAAATGAAGGTGAAAAAGTAGTTGACTGAGAAAAAATTGCTAAACTTAACGATAGTGTATATATATTAAATTTAGAAAGGGCTAACATAAATTTAAAAAATGCTTATGCTAGATTAGCAGAAATAAAAGAAACAGTTTCTGCCGCAGAATTAAAAGTTTTAGAGAAGTCTCTTGATTTAGCTAGAGAATCATATGAAAATATTAAGCTTAAATTATCAATGACTTTAGAAGATGAAAATAATAATTATGATTCACTTGTTATTAATAGATCAAATCTTGTAAATGATATCAAGATAGAAAAATCTAACCTTGAATTAATTATTATTGATGAGGATAAAAAAATTGAGAATCTTGGAAAAACGTTATCTTTCAAATGAAATATTTTAATTTTAGATATAGATAAATATTTAAATAAGATAGATGAATTAGTCTGAATTACAGAATTAAATGAAAATCAAAATGATGATTTTGAGGATTATTTATGAGCTAAAGATTCTACTCTGAAAACAGAATTAATTAATGATTTTAAAATATTTAATAATAATTTAATTAGAAATAGGGACTTACTTAATTCTGATAATGATTTACTTGTTTCTTATTCGAGTTCTTTAAAAAAAATACTTAATAAAACTTTTCTTGTAATATCAAATTCAATAGAGTCAACTTCTTTTACTATTACTGATATTCAAAATCATAAATCAGATTTCCAGTCTTACTTATCAATTCTAGAATTGAGTCACCAAGCTTTATTATTAGCTTTTGATAATTTAGATTATGAAATAACTAATAAGGATATTTTAATCAAGAAAAAAACTAATACTATAGAATGATTAATCTGAGATTTAAAATTAGTTAATAATGATGTAGAAAATTATTCCGAAAAATTAGATAACATTGAAAAAATAAATGAAGGCGAATTATTAGTTGCTCAGAAGGAATTGGAAAAAGCTAATTTAGAATATAAATCTAGTATAGAATGACCTACTAGTATTGAGTTAAAATCTTATTATATTGATATTGAGGATGCTGAAAGTAGAGTTAAAGAAGCTGAAAATAATTTAACAGATACCTTACTTAATTCTCCAATTGATTGAACTATATTAGATATTAATTATAGAGAAGGGGAATATTATGGGACAAAACAAGAATCATTTTGAGTTATTATATCAGCTGATAGAAAATATATTGAAAGTTATATAGAAGAAAGAGATATAGCTAATATTTTTGAATGACAAAAAACTATAATAAGTGTGGATGCTTTTGAGTCTTATAGTTTTACTTGAATAATTAATTATGTTTCTATTTTATGAGAGGAAGATACAGATGAAGTAACTAGATATAAAATACTGATTTGATTTGATGATGATAATTCGCAGATTAGAGATTGAATGTCAGTTTCTTTAGATTTATTATTTAAAAAACTTGAAAATATAATTGTTATTCCTAGTGAATACATTGTTTATATTGATGGAATATCACATGTTATATTATCTGATTGAACTCATAGAATCATAGATGAATGATCAAGTGATTGAGAAACTATTGAAATATTATCATGATTAAAAGTTTGAGAAAAAATAATTTTAGAATAATTTATTTTTTATAGTTATATTATGTTTTTAGAAACAGTTGTACTTGCATTTAAAAGTTTGTTGAATAATAAATTAAGAAGCACATTATCTATATTATGAGTTATTATTGGAGTATTTACAATAGTGCTTGTTATTTCTATTAGTAGATGAGTAGAAAATATAATTGATGAGCAATTAAAATTTCTTAGTGTTACTTCAATCTTTGTAGAAATCTCAGATACAATTACAGCAAAATCAAAACTTGATTCAAGTGATACGTATGATGTTTTAAGAAAAAGTAAAAACGTAATGTGAGCTACAACAATGGAGTTGTGAAAATGAAATATTATTTGAAATAATACTACAGAGGTTTTTAATATAATATGAACAACAGAGACTTTTGATAAGGTTATGAGTTTTGAAATAGGTTTATGAAATTATTTTGATAATAAGGATGTTGTTCAAAACAAAAAAGTTGTTGTTATATGAGATTGAGTAGTATCTAAGGTTTTTAGATGAAATATGAATGTGATATGAAAATACATTTATGTATGAAGTACTAAATTTAAAATAGTTTGAGTAATAAAAAATGCTCCTGCAATTCCTGGATTTAATTTGAATGATGCAGTTTATATTCCTTATACTACTTCAAAAAAATTTGTGCTATGAGAAACATCTATGATGGCATTAGTTTTCTTAGCGAAGGATATTGATAGTGTTACTGAGGCTGTAGAAGATATAAGAAGAATATTAAGAGAAAAACATAAGCTTAGAAATAATGAAGTAGATGATTTTAATATTTATGAGCAAAAGACAATGATTCAGGCAATAGATATTATGTTAAAGGCAATAAGTTTTTTAATAATATGAGTTGCCGGTATTATATTAGTTGTATCATGAATATGAATAATGAATGTAATGTTTGCATGAGTAGCGGAAAAAATAAAAGATATTTGAATAATGAGAGCAATTTGAGCGAGAAAAATTGATATAATGAGACAATTTTTGATTGAAAGTATAATTTTAACTTTTGTTTGATGAATTGTTTGAGTGGTATTATGAGAATTATTTATAGTTTTAGTAAATGTTTATAGTCCTGATGTAAAACTTGTTAATAGTTTATTTTGAAATATATTTGCACTAGGATTTGCACTTACAATTTGAATATTTTTCTGATTATACCCTGCTAAAAAAGCAACAAAATTAGATGTAGTTGAATCTTTAAAATAATAATATGAAATCAAAAACTATTATAAAATTAGAAGACATGAAGAAATATTTTTATCTTGCAAATTGAGATGAGATAAAAGTACTTAACTGAATAGATCTTGAAATAAAAGCTTGAGAATTTGTTGCTTTGATGTGAGAAAGTTGAAGTTGAAAATCTACTATTTTAAATGTTATTGCATGTTTATTTCCTCTTACAAAAGGGAAATATATACTAGATGATGAAGATATTTCTAATTTACAGGATGATGAAATATTATCCTTCATCAGGAATAAAAAAATGTGATTTGTATTTCAACAGTTTCATTTAATATCAGAATATACCGCTCTAGAAAATGTTGCTTTAGCTTGAGTTTTTTGAGGTGTTTCCAAGGTAAATAGAATAGAAAAAGCTAAAGAATTATTAGAAAAATTATGATTAAAAAATAAATTAAAAAGTAAACCACCAGAATTATCAGGTTGAGAAAAACAAAGAGTAGCAATAGCAAGAGCGCTTATTAATGACCCAGAGATTCTTATAGCTGATGAGCCTACTTGATCTCTTGATTCAAAAAATTCTATAGAAATAATGGAATTATTAAAGACTCTTCATAAAAAATGAAGAACAATAATCATGGTAACTCATTCAAGAGAAACAGCTGAGTTTGCTGATAGGATTATTTATCTAAAAGATGGTAAAATTGTTAATAAAAAGTAATAAAATTATTTATGGAAAATAACAAAGAATTAGTTAATTATTTAATTAATAAGTGAGTTTTAATCACAGACTCAATTATTGATGCTTTTAAGAATATTGATAGAAAAGATTTTGTTTTGCAAGAGTCTTTATTGTTTGCTTATGCTAATGCTCCATTGTCTATATGATATAACCAAACTATTTCACAACCATATACTGTTGCTTTCATGCTTGAATTGTTATGAGTAAAGGAATGAGAGAATGTTTTAGATGTTTGAAGCTGATCTGGTTGGACTACTACATTACTTGCTTACATGGTTTGAGAAGAATGAACAGTTTTGTGATTGGAACTAATAAATGAATTAGTAGATTTTTGAGCAAAAAATCTTTTAAAATATAATATGCCCTGGGCTGAAATAATAACTTCTAATGAAGACTTTAATTTTATTGATTCTGAATATGAAAAGATACTAGTATCTGCAGCTTCATCGTGAAAAATTCCTAGATTACTTTTAGAAAAATTAAAAATAATGTGAGTTATGGTAATACCTGTAAATGATTATATTTACAAAATTACAAAAATTTCAGAAAATAAAATAGATATTGAAAAATTTCATTGATTTAGATTTGTTCCATTAATTTATAATGAAATTTAATAAAAAAAACCTTGATATTCACCATAGTTTTGCTATAATTATAGACGTTTATCTTTATAACTATTATTATTATGAATGTTACTGAAATAATTCAATTGTTTGGTGTGTTATATTTTATGCTTGGTTTAGCTTTTCTTTTTAATAAGAAATATTATTTAAGTGCTTTAAAAGATTTAACAAAATCTACACCTTTTATTTTATTTTCTGCAATTATTGCATTTGTAATAGGTTTTGTGATGGTTATAAATTTTAATACATACACTCTTTCAAAGGAAGGTTTAGTTGCTATTCTTTGATTATTGTCACTTATTAAATGAGCTTTCATATTACTTTTTCCAAAATGTAATAAAAAATTGACTAAAATATTTATTAATAAAAAATATTTTGATTCAATTTGATTTAGTATATTTATATTAGGTTTAATTTTAATATATGTAGGTTTTTTATCTTAATTATTATATTGTTAAGAAGAGAAAGTTGATTTAATTCAACTTCTTTTTTTGTACTAAAACATATAAAATATATTATTTTGAAAGAAAATTTTCATTTATTCGTATAAATAACTGAGGGCAAAAATAAATATTTCTAGAACATTTATTTATCCTTATATCTTTTTATATAAATAATTACAATATTATGAATAATTCTAAAAAAACATTAGCAACTTTACTTGCAATAACATTAATTACAGTTTTAAGTTTATCATCAGTTTCAGCTTATTGACAAGGAGAATGAAACTGAGATGGTACTTGAAATAATCCTCAAGAAAAAACAAATTTTATAGATACTAATGA
>JASFZI010000072.1:0-11520 GCA_045107135.1 Candidatus Altimarinota bacterium | reverse complement strand
ATATTTCTATTCCCCTTTTTTTCATAAAACTAACATATCATACAAAATAGGTATTACTATAAGTGTCATGAAACTTCATACAAATAGTCAGAATATAATTGTGAATCATAATCAAGCCCAGAATTCATCCTGCAAAGCAAGTGGTAAAACTCAGAATACAGTTGTGAGAGTAGTAACTATAATTGGTTGAAGTCTAGATTTTCAAGCTGATATTATTTGATTAACATAATCTATCCTACTTTTTGTATGTTTTTCTTTATATCTAATAATCTTATTCATTTTATCAATAAGAATAATAGCATCATTTACCACTATTCAGGTCAATGCAATGAATCATATACCAAATGGCATACTATACGGATTTCAAGTTAGATATAGTCAAATATTAACTCATAACAATGCAAGTAATATAGAATACAATACTATCATTGGTTGTTTGAATGAATTAAATTGGAAAACCAATATTGAAAAAATAATAAAAAGTGAAATAATTAAGGATTTTATTGTTGATACAATCAAATCTTTGTTTTCTTCTGATTCTCATCATTTTATATAACTTATACCATCAGGAAAATCATAATCCATCATATATTCATCTAATATTGGTTGAACATCTGTAGGTAAGAATCCTTTTTCTACTTCGCTTCAAACTGATATTATAATATTACCATCTTCCCTAGTAATAGCATTTACAGATTTTTTGAATTCATAATCAGCAAAATCTCATACTCTTACCTTCCCTATTTTTGTATTAACAACAATATTTTCTACATCTTCGGGTGAAAGGCTTTCTTCAAATTGTTTAAATGAAACAACTATTTCATTATCCTCTAAGTCAGATTTTATACTTCACGCCTTTATTCAATTAGTAAAAAAATATAATTCCGATAATATATCATTCCCGTTTAATCAAACATTAGATAGTTTATTTTTATCAAATTTAAAAATAAATTGTCATGGTGAATCGTTTGAAGAAGTTGTTATATTTTTTGCATGCGGGATAGATTCTAAATATTTTTCAAAATCTTCTGATACTGCCTTTAATGTATCGAATTTTTTAGCTGAATTTGAAGATATTTTTACTCAAACGGCTGATCAAGTTGGAGGTCCATTTTTCAATGTAGTAGCTAGAACTTCTAATCATTCTGATTCTAATACTCTTAGATCACTATTAATTATTTTTTCTACATCATAAACAGATTTTAATCAATTGGATTTCCTATAAGCTTTGTCAATCAAATCAATATATACAGATAAAGAATTTCAACTCACTGTTATATAATAATTTTTAACCTCCTCAATTTTTACTAATGAATCATCTATATTTGAAATATATTTTGCCATATATTCTTCATCAACTCAACTTTCAGCAGTAACATCAATAGTAATTATTCACTCATCTGTGTTTGGAAATAATACAAATCAAATTTGTGGAGACAAAGTGAAAAAACTTATAGCAAGCAAAATAATAGGTATAAAAATGAAAGATAATTTCAGAAACATACTATGTAAAACCTTACTTAACAATCTTTCATAAAATTCTCATAAATTATGAAGTAATTTTTCTCTCAAACTAAGACTTTCAAATTTTCTAGCTGTTTTTTCTGATCTATCTATAAGTAATAATTTCTTGTCTGATGCTATTAAATTCTTTTCAATTTTTGGTTCCTTGTGATAAGTTTTCTTTGGTTTCATAAAAGTCATAAACAAAGCTGAGCTTAATGTCAAAGATAATATTAAAGCAGCTAATAAAGTAGAAAATACAGTAATAGGAATATATGATAAAAATTTTCATACCAAACCCGGTAAGAACATTAATGGTAAAAATGCTGCAAGAGTAGTAAAAGTTCAACTAATAAGAGGAGACTTAAAATCTCTTATAGCAATCATTATTGCTGTTCTTCTTTTATATCAAAGCCTCATTTTTTCACTCGCTCATTCTATAATTACAATCACTGTATCAATTGCAATTCAAAGTGTTAATACTAAAGAAAAATTAGTTAGAAAATTTAGACTTAATCATAAAATATCTAAAGTTATAAAGGTTATTAGAAAAGCTAAAGGAATAAGTAAAGAAGCAATTATTCCTTCTCTAAATCAAACAAAAAACATAATAGTAATAAATACTAATATTATTGTAGTTGCAGCTGTTTTTGATAAATTTCTATAATCTTCAATAATTAATTCACTCATATCTTTCGAGTAAATAATATTTAATCCTTCAAAATTTGGATCTCATTCTAATAAAGTTTCAAAAGCTTCTTTTGATTCACGAGATACATCAAAAACATTTGATCAAGTTGACTTGTTTACAACTATAGAAATATAATTTTTTCAAACCATGTCATAAGCTCAAAGTCTTCTAATTTCATCTCATGGATATTCTAATTTAAAATCTGCTATATCACTTAAAATAACATTAGAAAATCAATTATCTCTAATAACAACGTTTTTTAAGGCTTCTATATCTTCAAGCTCTCCTTCAAACCTAAAATCATAGCTTAAATCCCCTACTTTATAATTTCAAATAGGAGTATCTTTATTATTTATTCTAATTAAATTAGCAATATTTATAATTGATAATCAAAGTTGTTCTACTTTTCATTTATCAAGTAAAACTTTTATATCATATTCCGTATCTCATGATCATTTTGAAGACCATTGTAGAGAATCAAGTCATCAAATATCAATATCAGCAATTCAATATTTTCACTCTAATTTACTTTTAATTTTTTTTGCTTTTGAATACAGACTAAAATCATCAAATTTTTCAGCATCTCAATAAACTAGCGCTTCATAAATCAAACTATTATTAGTACTTACCTCTGTTATAAATGGAGTAGTTGAGTCTTCTGGTAAATCAAGACCGTCAACTTTATCCTTTATATCAGTAAGAATATCTCTAGTATCGACTCATGTTTCTAGTTCAATAACTACAGATGAGATTCAGACTCATGAAGTTGAAGAAATCTTTTTTATTCCATCAAGATCTTCAATTTCTTTTTCAATTTTTTCTGTTATCAATGAGTCCATATCGACAGGATTAACTCCTGGATATCCAACAGAAACACTAATTATTCAAAATTTTATATCAGGACTAGATTCCTTTGGGATTGTATAAAGAGAAAATAATCAAGCAAATATTACTAATAAAATTAATAAAAAACTCGTTCTTAAATTTTTTATCCAAAAACCAAAAAATCATTTTTCTAGATTTTTTATTACTTTTTCATTTTTATCAGAGGAATTTGCTTTTGTCATGTTTATTATTTAAGCTTTAAATTAAATTTATTAGTATCAAAATTGTCAATATTTGTAATAATTATTTCTTGGTCCGGGTTTACAACTTCTAATATTTCTACCTTATCTCAGTATATATTTCATATAGTTAAAGATCTTTTATGTATTTCTCAATCAATTAATACATTTATAACTCATTTTCAATAATCATCTACCTTCATAATATTAACAGGTAATAACTTTTCTGTAGCTACAAAAGGAATACTAACCTCAACCACGTCTCAAGTAAAATCAATTCAATCTCTAAAAGAAATTCTAGAAATATATTTTAAATTTGAATCTGCTATGTTTGAAATAGAATAAATTGATCAAGTATAAGTAATGTTTTCTAACAAAACATTAACAATATTTCATTCTTCTACTAAGAATAATTCATTTTTACTAAATGAGATAATGATTTCATTACCTCTATTATTTGAAATATTAAAAAGAGGAGTTCATGGTCAAACTTCTTGTCAAACATCAATAAAAATCTCTCATATAACTCAAGAAATTGGTGATTTAATAACTAGTTTATTATAATTATTTAAAGCTTGCTTATATCAAATATTTGCATCAGTAATAATTGTATCAAGTTGTCTAAGAGTTAATTGTTTATTGTTTATTGCTTCTTCTAATGTTGATTCATCAATTTCTAATCTTGTATCTAATCATTTAATGTATATTTTTTTATCTGATAATAACAATTCAATTTGTTTTAATAATGATGCTTCAGAATTTAAATAAGTGTCTAGAAAAGAATTAATAGTATTTCTAAATGAAACAAATCAAGTGTTATGTGAATTAAAGCTTATCCAAAAAGAACTAATACTTAATTTGTAACCACTTATATTTTCCTCCGACAAACTTCAAATACTTGGAATAGAATTATCTAAAGTTGTCTCAAGATTATTTAATAAAGAAGTAATTATAGAATATCAATTCTCTATAATTAATAAATTAGAATCAAATCCTGTATTTCACTCAAAACCATAATTCACTTTCGTTAATTCGTTTTCTCTATAATTTATTAAACTTCTTGATAAATCCTCTGCGATTTTTTTCTGAGCTGAATTTTTAGCTCATAAATATTCTTCAAAATCATCATTTGCATTTTTATTTTTTACTGTTAATCCTAAAAGTCTATCTGCAAAATAAATGATATCATCTGTAAAAGTAGTAAATGATATTAAATCTTTAGATAATGAATTTTTAAATCATTCAATCGTTTGAACATTAGAAATTTTTAAGTTTTCATAATCAAGAGCCATTTTCTTTGCTGTATTATCAATTTTTTCTAATTCCAAAGAAGATTTTGAATTGTATTCGTCAATTTTTAGATTATCTAAGTTTATTTTTAAATCAGAAATGTTTTTATCTAATTGGTTTTCAGTTGATTCATAATTTATCCTAGCTTTGTCTAAAGCATTCTGTGCTCTTTCTAAAGATAAACCGTAATTGGCTATATTATCCTCTAATCTTGAAATTATATTTCATTTTTTTATTTCTTCTCACTCTTTAACATAAATATTTCATACTCTTCAAGAAACCTGAGAAGATAATTTGATATCTTGAGAAGAAGATACTTTTCAAGTTTTTTTAAAAGCTAAATCTTTTGGAAAATCATCAATTTTTTTTGTTTCAATAAAAAAATCTTTTTTAACTACTTCCATTTCTTCTATCTCATTAGAACAAGAAAATAAAAATAGTGATAATATTAGTATATATAGTATTTTTTTCATTTTTAAATTTATAAGAATAATCTAACTTAATGAAGTATAATAAAAAAAAGTAAAAAACAAAAAAAATCTTATCTACTCATAAATTAGTATAAAACTAGACTTTTATATATTTTAATTATAATAAACAAATAAATAACTAAATTAACAAAAAATGATAAATAAAACACAAATAATAGAAGAAATATTAAATGCTTGACTGGAAAAATTGGATTTGTCATGAAAAAAGGATCTTTTTGAAGTTAGAGAAGATTTTCATAAAATAAAAAATAAAATATTTTGAAAATATAAAATTGCTAGACCATATGCTAGTATTCAATTAATTGAAATATATAATGAATTAATAGCTGCCTGAGAATTAAAAGAAAATCTAGTATTCAAAAAAGTATTAAGAAAAAGATGAGTCAGAAGTTTATCATGAGTTACTGTTATATCACTTTTAACAGAGTCTTTTTGATGTCCATGAGAATGTATTTATTGTCCATCTTTTGAAGGATTACCTAAGTCATATATTCCAAATGAACCTGCTGTTATGAGAGCATCACTAAATAAATTTGATCCCGTAATGCAAATTCACAATAGACTTAGAGCACTTGAGGTAACAGGGCATAAAATTGAGAAAAATGATGTAAGAATAATATGAGGAACGTGGTCTGTATACCCAAAAGCTTACCAAGAAAAATTTATGAAATGAATATATGATGCTTTTAATACATATGATGATATGAAAGCATATATAGAAAAAACTGATTTATCAAGTGATAGATTTGCTAGTTTTAAAATTAAAGAAGGTTATAAAATAAAGTCTTCTAAAACATTAGAAGAAGCAAAATTAAAAAATCAAACTTCTAAATGTAGAGTTATTTGAGTAGCTATTGAAACAAGACCAGACTGGATTAACCCCGAAGAAATTGTTAGATTAAGGAGTTATGGAATAACAAGAGTAGAAATTTGATATCAAACAACTATAGACGAAATCAATAAACTTAACAAAAGGTGACATTGAAATAAAGAATCAATAAGGGCAACTGCTCTACTTAAAGACGCATGAATGAAGGTTGTAGTACATATGATGCCTAACCTACTTTGATCAACCCCTGAAAAAGACAAAGAATCATTTGCTAGAATTTTTGATGATCAAAATTTTAGACCTGACGAGTTAAAAATTTATCCAATGGTTGTTACCGATAAATCAGAATTAACTAATATTTGGAAAAAATGATGATTCAAAGCTTATGATGATGAGACATTAATAAATCTAACTTCTGAACTAGAAATGATGATTCCAGAATATATAAGATTAAACAGAACCTATAGAGACATCCCAGGTTCAGAAATTTTAGAATGATCAAAAATTGCAAATCTTAGACAAATTGTAGAAAACAGATTAAATAAAAAAGGTATTAATTTAATAGAAATCAGAAATAGAGAAATAAGAGATAGAAAAAATAATCCTAAATGCGCAAAACTTAATATTTTTGAATATGAAGCTTCAAATGGAAAAGAATTTTTCTTAACTTTTGAAGATCCTAGTGATAGAATTATTTTTAGCCTATTAAGACTTAGATTACCTCCAATAAATAATGAAATATTAGCAGTTTTTCCAGAATTAAAATGAGCCGCATTAATCAGAGAAATACATACTTTCTGAGATCAATTATCAATCTGAGAAAAATGAAGTAAATTTGGTCAGCACCTAGGTTTTGGTAAAAAATTAATAGCTAAATCTGAAAAAATCGCAAAAGAAAACTGATATAAAAAAATGGCAGTTATTGCCTGAGTTTGAGTAAGACAATATTATGAAAAAAGGTGATACATTTTAGAATGAGAATATATGACTAAAAAACTATAATATAATTAAATGAAAAATATACTTGAAAAAATAATTAAGATTTTGATTATAAGTTTAGTGATTTTACTACCCCTAGTAAATTCACATTTTTTTGATTTGATATGAGTAAAAATTTGAGCATATGTTACTTGAAATTATGAATTTACAAAAGCTATATTATTCAATAATCTATCATGAATAATAATTATTTTATTTTTTATTAGTAATATAAAAAATAAAATAATTATTCCTAAAATCACTTTTATTCTTACATGAATATTATTTTTATCGTTCATATTTTCTTCATTCCCAATTACAAGTTTATTTTGAGAATCATGAAAATGACATTGAATAATTTTGTTTTTAAATCTAATATGATTATATATAGTTTTTATAAATCAAAAAGCTAAAGACCTAAAAAAATATTTAAATTATTCTATTTATTCTCTTGTTTTTGTAATATTTTTCTGAATTAAAGAATATTACTTCCCTACTTTTGATTATTGAAATTTATCAAACAGAGCTATATGAACCTTTGGACATCCTAATTTTTTAGCCTTATATTTACTTATATTTTTCCCATTAATAATTAATAATATAAAAAAAGGTTTAAGTAAAAAAAATAATATTTTTAATTATCTAATAATATTTTTTATAATATTTACAATATTAATTACTCAATCTATATGGTGAATATTTTTATTATTTTTCTATATAATTTATTTAGAATTTTTAAAACATAAAGAAAAAATAAATAAAAAATATGCATGAATACTTATAATTTTATTAATTTTTATTCTCACATATATCATATATAATTTTTGATTAATAACAAAACTAAGCTCTTTTATTTCAAGATTTTATATTTGGAAAACAACTATATTAATTTTATTAAGTGACTTTAAAAATATCCTTTTTTGATTGTGAGCTGATACAATGCTTTATACTTTTGATACATATAAAGCAACCGAACTTTATATATTTGAAAATATCTGATATACAGCAAATAGACCTCATAATTTATGATTAAATTTATTCTATCATTTCTGAATATTATGACTTGTAAGTTACATATGTTTTATTTATAAAATCTACAAATTAGCTATTCAAAAAAAATCAAAAAAAAGTAATATCTTTTATATTCATTCTATAATCTTATTTCTAATATTTACGATATTTAATTTTTCATCTATTGCTGCATATTTAATAAATATATTAATTTTATCTATTATTTATCAAAAAAATCAAAAGAAAAAAAGTATATTATATTTTCTACCATATATATTATTTTCCTTTTTATCAATATATTGAAGTTATAATTATTACTCAGAAGAACACAAAAAATTTATTCAAAAATGATATATATCTGAAAATAAATATTATAATAAATTAATATTAGAAAATCCTGAAAAAATGATTTTCAAAGAAAATTTATCTCTGGAAAAAATTTGCCAAAATTTAATAAATAAAATTCCTTCAGCAGAAAATTATTTCTATTGCTGAAATTTATTTTGGAATTATGATAAAGAAAAAGCAATAAATTATTACAAATTATGACTAGAAAGAATTCCAAATATGTGGGACGTAAAATCTAATTACTATAATAATATATTAATAAAAAACCTCTTTGTTCCTGAAAGATTTTATTCAGAAAAATTTAGTAATATAAAAGAAATATTAGAAAGGATAAAATAAGCAATTCTAGGCTTATTTTACCTGTAAAAACATTTGACTTTCTTGTTATTTATTTTAAAATAATTATATTAAAATTAAAACTATCCAAATGAAAAAATATATAATATTTGATTTAGATGGCACATTAATAAAATCTAACAATAAAACGAAAGATATCATTTTTAATTTTTTTAAAGAAAAACAACCTGAGTATTATGATGTTTTGAAATATAGTATAGACTTCAAAAAAACACCTCATTTTAAAGAAATTTTTATTCAAGTTTATTGAAAGTTTGAGGAAAAAGAAAAAAAAATTCATGATGAGTTGTATGAATATTTAGATGAAGCAAACAAAGAAAGTGTATTTAAAAAATGAACAATAAAAAAAATATTAAAACTCAAAGATAGATACTCTCTATATTTATCTACATGAAGCTCAACAAAAATTGCAAAACAAATTTTAAAAGAAGGTTGAATAGAACAACATTTTGAAATCATCTTATGAAGTGAAAAGATTCCTAAATCAGAGGAACACTTAGATATATTTATGGAACACTCCCGAGATGAAAATTTTTACAAAAAATCTATTTCCATATGAGATTGATTATGTGATGAAATATTCGCAAAAAATAGAGATATAGATTTTATTAAAATATGAAAAAAATACAAAAATATAAGTGATATAAAAGAAATTTAACAATAACAAATTAACATGAAAAAAATTATAAGTGTATTAATCTTTTCTGTATTAATAACTTGAAGTACTTTTGCTTCTGGATATACTATTACTGTAAGCGATAAATTAATTATAAATAAACTTAATAATAAAATAAAACCCTTACTAAAAAAACAGACATTAGCTTTTAGAGAAAAACTTGAAACTAAAATAAATGAGTTACAAGAGCAATATAAAAAAAATAAACAACTTTATTATATTCTTGAACAGATCAAGGATGATAATTATATGTTTAATCACAAAAGTGAATACACAAAACACTATAAAGATTATAAAATAGATTTTAATAGAGTAAAAAATACGTGGTTAAAACGGCATAATGATGCAAGAGCAAATCTTTGAGTTGCACCTTATACATATGACGAAAGATTAGACAACACTGGGGATGAATGGTCAAGAGAACAAAGAATAAATTGATATATGTCACACAAAAAAAATTGAGATACTGCATTTTATAACTATACTGTAGTTGAGAAATGGTTTAATGATAGATGAGTAAAATGTAAAGTGGCTTGATGAGCTACTAGTAGTGAGAGTATTTGAAAATTCTGATTCTATTGTAAGGATTGAGAATGCACAGATGAATTTTTAGAATCATTAAAAGTTATATTTGATATATATATGGCTGAAAAAGATTTATGATTTGCAAATAATGCTCATTATAGATGAATCGTATTATCCAGCTTAACAAAAATGTGATTATGATTAGCTTTCTACGAAACAGACGAAAAAAAATATTATGAATATTATATGACAACTCATTATTGTACAGAATTTAAAGATTAAAGATTAATTATTAATCAATATGGAATAAATTATGAAAATAGCAATTTGAACAGAGTCTGAATCAAAAATAACAGCAATTAAAGATGCAATAAGTGAATGCATATATTTTAAATGAGAAGAAATAGAATTAATATCTGAAAAAGTTGATTCATGAATTCCTAATATGGGAAGAAGTATTGAAGAAAATATGTTATGAGCTAAAAATAGAGCAATAAATGTATCAGAAATAATTGAAGCTGAATTTTATGTTTGAGTAGAATGATGAGTATTTAAAATATGAAAAAAAGCATATTTATTTTGAGTTGTTTATATTCTCAACAATAATTGAGAATGACACTATTGAATGTCAAATATAATGGAAATACCCGAAATATTTGATAAAGAAATATATGAAAACTGAAAAGAATTACTACCAACTTTATTAAAAATATCATGAGATGAAGGAGTTTATAAAAAAAATTGAGCTTTTTGACACTGGAGTGATGATATGTTAACCAGAAAAGACCAATTTATACTAGCTTTCTTAAGTGCTATACCACCGTTTTATAACAAATATTATAAATTATAAACTTATGCAAATAGAATTAGAAAAAAAATATAATCTTTCAAAAGAAGATTACAAAATTATTAGAGATAAATGTGAGTTTATAAAAGAAGTAACTCTAAAAGATTACTATCTAGATAAAGATTATATTTTAGTAAAAAATGATTATTATCTAAGATTAAGAAATTGAAAATATGAACTAAAAATATGTTCACAAAATCCAGATACGAAAATGGTAAGTAGTGAAGAATACGAAAATGAAGACGAAATAAATAAAAAATTAGAAAAATTCAATATAGTAATAGATGATGCTATATGAGTTTTATTTGTAGATACAAAAAGAGAAAAATATACTTATGAGTATAAATGATATAATCTTAATATTGATGTGGAAGAATACCAATACTGAACAAGATATGAAATAGAAATAGTATATAACGAAGAAGATGAATCAAAAGACAGACAAACAATAGAAAATGAATTAAATCTAATAATAGAATGATTTATAAAAAAACTCTGATTAAATGCTCAAAGTGATTCAAATTCATCAAAAGTTCAAATCTGTGCTATGCATCAAAATATAGGATTTTATGAAATAACTACTAAAAATTATATTTAAGTGAAATAAATTTGTAAAAATCTGTTTTCTTTATATCATATATACACTACAAAAGCGTCTGAGTAGCTATCAACTACAAGTTTGAGGAAGAACAGGAAACTAATTAGAACCTCTCGGAGTCGAAACACTCCGCAAAAAAATAAAATTAAGCACCAGCTTTAGGTGGTAACTTTTCCCAGGTTTTGGGAAACCGAAAGCATAAAATTTAGAATTTTAAAAATTAAAATTTTGAATTTTGTGCTTTTATTTGTTTTGAAAACCTTTAATATTCCTCTCTTGAATTCTCTCCTTTTCGTCAAAAGGAAAGAAGCT
>JASFZI010000071.1:0-7128 GCA_045107135.1 Candidatus Altimarinota bacterium | reverse complement strand
AGTATGCAACAAATATGAACTTCTGCATCTAGCCATTTTGAAACTAAGGCAAGAAGTAGATGAACAGACTTTCTTAAAGAGCATAAATTATTTTGAGAAAACAAGGATATGGATTTATCTACTAAATCAATTAATGCCATTACAAGATTAGATAAGTCTGATTTAGGTGATAAGGGTGTCTGGGCTGATTATAAAAAAGCATATGATAGTTGATCAGACATTCAATCACTTTCTAATAATAAAAGTTTTGTTGAATTATTACAAAAAATGTTAATAAAAGCATGAAAAGAAGATGCAGCTAAAAATGTTAAATTTGGTGATAGAGAATCAATCGCTAAGTGACACATAATATTAGATTCAGTTGCTGATGGAAAGCGTAGTGCTTCATGAGGTTGATTAATTAAATGAAATGATGATACTGGAGGGTTGTATACTGCAAATGATTTAGATAAAATGAAAAAAGAATGAATAACTAGCGATGTTATTGATCCAGCAAAAGCAAATAATGAAATAAAAAGGTGACAAGTAATTAAAAATTCAAAATGAATTAATATTCAAAAAATTGAATTAAACTGAGTTTCATTAAATGGTATATTAGATGATAATTGAGATATTGAATCATTTACATGATTAGAAGACTATAAGGATATTGCGAGGTATATTAACAACGAACAAGTAGATACTGAATGATTTGAAAAACTAATGACAAAATTATCAATATCTGATTCTAAAAAAATAAAAGAGGAAGTTGGGAAATATTTTAAGAATTGAAAAATTGATATAACACAAGATAATTGAAAGAAAAGCGATATTGATGATTTTCTTAAGAAGAATAATCCAAAGGAAACTGAATAAACCAAAAAAACTAACTTATGTTAGTTTTTTTGTTTCCCAAATTTTATTAAAAAATCATTAATCTCAATTATCTCAACACTATCATATTTGAGTTTCTTAATTCATAATTTTTCAATACTTTGCACTAGTAAATATTTCTTTCATTCTTTTCAAATTTTAAGTAGCTTATTAACTTCTTTTTTTAATTCCTCCTTTGTTTCTTGTTTAGATATATGAATATACATCTTTTCATTTTCTTTTTCTATATAAAAACTAAAATCAAACTTTCAGTTTAATCATGAATAAATAGTATAATTGTTATACTCTAATATATTAAAAATTAGATTTTCAAGGAGTATGTTTGTGTTTGCATTAAATCCTACTAAACTATTTCTGATTCAATTATCTGTAAAATAATACTTACCCTTTGACGTAATTGGTTTATTTGTTTTTATATCAAACCTATAAACTCTTTTGATTATCTTAGATTGAATAGAAAAATCAATATAATCAATTACTGTTTTTAGTGATATTTTATTGATATTATTTAGATTTTTTTGTAATTCTCTTTGAGATACAAAAATATTATTTTCTGCTAAATATGTTATAGTAGAATTATATAATTCAATGCTTTTTACTCAGAAATTCTTGAATATATCACTTAAGAATATATCACTTGTTAGAAAATTTAATAAGCTTTCCTTTAATTGACTTAAATCTAATTGCTTTAATGTATTTGATTCTTTATGTTTTAATTTTCATAATTGTTTTAATTCATTAAATGATCAAAATTTTACTACATTTAAAAGGTTTTCATTATTTAGATTATAATCATTTAATATTTCTATTTCTTTAATTCATCAGATTTTAATATTATTTCAAACTAAAACTATTTTATGATTTTCTTTATATATTTTTGTTAAAAATTCTTTTATTCAATTTATTTTTTCAACATTTTGTAATATAATAATATTTGGTTTTTTGTATAACCTAACATAGTCATTTAATAATATATCAAGTTCTTTGTAGGAATTGATCATATTTTCAGGATCATTAGATTTGTTAAAATAAAAATAATTGTTTGTTATTCCTGTTTTATTTAATAAATTTTTTATAAAATTAACTTTTCAAATATTTCTTAATCAGCTAACTATTACTAACCTGTCTTTGTTTATAATTTCAACAATCTTTTTTATGTTATTAATATTTGATTTGTAATATTTTTCTTTTCAGATTATAAAGAAATTTCTTCTCACCTTTTTATTATTCATTATTTGTGTAAGTTTAATTATATAAAAATACTATTTAGTTATATGTATATTAATAAAATCTAACAAAAGTCAAGATTTTCAATAAATATATAAATACATGTTTATTTTTTACTTTTTTTGAATATAATAATATCAAATTAATAAAATAATATAAATATATGGAAGATAAATTAAAAAAAATAATTATTGAAACAATTAAAAAAGCTTTCTGAATTGAGTTGGAAGTAATAAAATTAGAAGTTCCTCCAAGAAAAGATTTGTGAGATTATGCTTTTGGTTGTTTTGTATTATCTAAAGATTTACAAAAAAAACCTGTTCAAATTGCTACTGAACTTGCGTCTTCGTTTGATCGAATTGATTCAATAGAAAGTGTAACTGCAGCTTGACCTTATTTAAATATAAAATTATCAAATTCAATTTATACAAACTTATTTAATACTCTTTATAGTAACAAGGAAACAATAGTTTGAACTCAGAAATTGAATAATGAGACAATAATTATTGATTATATATGAGCAAACGTATGAAAACCTCTTCATATTGGTCATATGTGTACTCCAAATCAATGACAGGTTTTAATAAATATATACAAAAAGCTTGGTTATAATGTGATTTCTGATAGTCATATAGGGGATTGGTGAATTGTTTTTTGAAAATTAATTTTAGCTTACAAATTATGGTGAGATGAAATAAAGCTAAAAGAAAATGCTGTAGAACATTTATTTCAATTATATGTAAAAATTACTGTTGAATCTGAAGAAAAAGGTGAAGAAATAGAGCAAAAAACTAGAGATGAATTTAAATTACTTTCAAAAGGTAATACTGAATCGATAGAATTATGGAGTAAATTTACGAAATATTCAATTGAGGCTATGAATATTCAACTTAAAAGGTTAAATATTAAACCAGATTTTAATATTTGAGAAAGTTTCTATGAGTGATTAGGTTTACCAAAAATGGAAAATTATCCAAATTTGTCATATGATATGCATACAATTGTGAAAGAATTAATAGATTTATGAATTGCTACTAAAAATGAAGATAACTCTGTATGAGTAGTTTTTGATGATGAATTAAAAATTCCAAGTTGTATTTTACAAAAGAGAGATTGAACACATTGATATTTAGCTTCTGATCTTGCTTCAATAAAATATAGAATGGAAAATTGGAATCCAAAAAAAATTGTTTATTTTGTTGATGCTAGACAACAAATGCATTTAAAACAAGCTTTCACTATTGCAAAAAAAGCTACTTGGGTTAATGATACTGAACTATTCCACGCTTACAACTGATTTATAAGCTTAAAAGATGGTGCCATGAGTACTAGGAAATGAAAAATAATTAAGCTAGATTTATTGTTAGATGAAGCTGAGTTAAGAGCAAAAAATATTATTTTAGAAAAAAGAGATGATATATCATGAGATGAATTAAATAATCTTTCTAGAATGATTTGAATCGGGGCAATCAAATATGGTTACCTTAAAAAATCTAGAGAAATAGATATAATTTTTGATTGGGATGAATTTATGACTTTTGACTGAAATTCAGGTCCATATATTCAATATGCCTATGTTAGAGCAATTAGAATTTTAGAAAAAAGCTCTTACTTAATTTTCCCCAAAGGGAATGATGAAGCTACAAAATGAAATTTTGAATTTTGAGAAGAAATTGAATTAATAAAAGCTATTTCTAATTATTCAGATGTTCTTATTAAAACAACAGAAACGAATTCACCACATTTACTTTGTAAATATGCTTATGAGCTAACAAAAACTTTCAATGCTTTTTATAATAATATTCATATTTTAAGTGAAGATGATGAAAATAAAAAAATGATGAGATTAAAACTTGTTGAATTATTTTCAGAAGTTTTAAAAGATAGTTTTAAAATGCTTGGTATAGAAATGCCAGATAAAATGTAAATATAAAATATGTCAGTAGATTATAACAATTTTGCGAAAACTTTTTCTAATTCTAGAAAAAATATGAAATGGGAGGAAATAAAATATTTTCTTTCTTTTTTAGAATGAAAAAAAGATTTAAGTATTCTTGATATATGATGTTGAAATTGAAGATTATTATGAGAGCTTAAAAAAACAAGCCAAGACATAAAAAGCTATTTATGAATAGATTTATCTTCAGAATTACTTAATGAAGCAAAAAATATATATCCAGATGACAATTTTCAAGAATTAAATATGTTAGATATTAACACATTACATAATAAGTATAATGTGATATTCTTTATAGCATCTTTTCATCATCTTGATAAAATTGAGGATAGAATAAAAGTATTAAAACAAGCTAATAATCTACTTCTTGATTGATGAATGATTTTTATGACTAATTGGTCATTAAATAGTGAGTTAAACAAAAAAAGATATAATGATGCAATTATATCTTGAAGTGAAAATGATTTTTGAAGCCTTGATTATAATATAAAGCTTTGATGAAATGATAGATATTATCACAGTTTTGATTTAAAAGAATTAGAATATTTATTTAAAGAAACCTGATTTGAAGTAATTGAAAATAGAGAGTTTGAAAATAAAAAAAATTTTATCAGCATAATAAAAAAGACTTGAGATTAATTTAATCTTAAGTCTTTTTTATATTTTATTCAAAATCAGAAATAGGATATGGAATTCATTGATTTGGTTGTATTGATCAAAAATCAGAAATATCTGTTCAATCAGTATCCTTTCATTGTTCTTGTCAATCAACTAATATATTATTTTGACTTCATATTAAAGTATTAGGACAATTTGCTGAATTTGTAAAACATGAATCATTATCATAATCTCAAACAATTTTTGTTATATATGAATCGCTTCATTCTTTTTTTACCGTATATGCAATATTATAATAAGTTCAGGTTTTATTATTTGTTCACCAATTTGCTCAAGTAGGTTTTTTATAAACGGCATAAACATATCTTCAAATTCATAATTCAATTAATTTTTTATTATTAGTATTTTCTATTTCATCTCAAACTTCAGGATCATATAAATCTTTTGTTAAATATCTTTTTGTAAGTTCATTTTGAGAGATGGTACCTTTTGCTCAAATTTGTTGAGTATTATCTAAATTCATTACATATCATCATCCTTCTGCTCAATCAACACTTAAAATTTCTGCTCAATCTTGAGTTATATCAATTGTATTTGACTGAGTTGCTTCTTTTGTAGAATCATATCACCACATATTTGTTGTTCAGCTATACGTTCATACTGCAGGATATGCTTTTTCATCTATTTTATATTGTTGTAATGAAACTTCAATAGTAGAAACATCTGAGATTTTTCTACCAGAGATGGCTTTATCAACTGCTCATCAGAAGTTTTGGTAGGCAACTACTGAAATAATTGCTAGGATAGTTATAACAACTAGTAGTTCAACTAATGTAAAGGCTTTATTCTTTGTGTTTTGCATGCAGAATTAGGTTTATAAAAATAAATTTAAAATTATTTTATTCTTTTTTGCTTTTATGTAAAGAAAATATTTACAAAATCTGCATATATGATATTATAAATGTAGTAAATTTTATATTTTTAAAATTTAAAATTATGGACCCAGATAAATATTTAAAAATTGATCAGAAGGTTGATAAAATTGTGAAAAAGGTTTCTAAATATATGGTCAATTTGAATATTGAATATATTAGAAAAGAGATTTTTAAAGCGTATGAGTATACAAAAGAAGCACATGAATGACAAGTAAGACTTTCATGAGATCCCTATTTAATTCATCCAGTAAAATCAGTAGAAATATTATTGAGTCTAAAACCAGATTTGTATACTATTCAGGCTTGTTTTTTACATGACGTTATTGAAGATACTCCAAAGACAAAAGATGATATTAAGGAAGGGTTCTGAGAAGAAGTAGCTTTTTTATGTGAGTGAATGGAAAAACTTTCAAAGGTAAGATATAGATGAGAAGAAAGAAATATATGAAGTCTTAGAAAAATGTTTATTGCAATGGCTGAAGATTTAAGAGTAATCTTTATTAAGTTAGCTGACAGATTACATAATATGGAAACACTTCATCATCATCCAAATATTGAAAAAAGAGAGAGAATTGCATTAGAAACTATTAATATTTATGCACCAATTGCTGATAGGTTGGGTCTTTATCATTTAAAAAACTCTCTTGATAAGGAATGTTTTAAAATTCTTGAATATCAAAAATATAAGAAATTAAGAAAAGAACTAAGAGAATTAGAGCCAATTATTAAAGCTTTTACAAATAATGCAAAAAAACAAATAATTGATTTATTTGAATGAAAATTAAGTAATTATGAAATAGATTTTAGGGTAAAATCTATTTATTCTATTCATAAAAAAATTCAAAAAAAATGATTATCACACGCTAAAGAATTATATGACTTATTTTGAATAAGAATAATAGTTGAAAATGAAGCTGATTGTTATAGAGCTTTATGAATAGTGCATGGTACATGGGTACCTTTACCACAAAGATTTAAAGATTATATTGCTTTACCAAAGCCTAATTGATATAAAAGTTTGCATACAAATGTTATGTGATTAGTTATATCGTCTAGGAAACAACCAACAGAAATACAAATCAAAACATATGAAATGAAAGAATATTCAGATATCTGAGTAGCTGCCCATTTTGAATATAAAGAAAAATGAAGCACTATATCTACTGAGGTTAATTGGGTTAAAGAATTAAAAGAATTAACTAGTAATATTTGAGATAATGATTTTGTTTGATCTTTAAAAGTTGATGTATTTAAGGATAGAATCTTTGTTTTTACACCAAAATGAGATTTTATTAATTTACCTGCATGATCAACTCCTATAGATTTTGCATATTATGTTCATACAGAATTATGAAATCATATTACTTTAGCTAAGGTAAATGATTCTGTTTATCCCTTGGATAAAGAATTACATAATTGAGATGTTGTTGATATTGTTATTGATAAAAATAAAAAACCTAATCCTTTTTGGATTTCATTTGTAAAAACAGTAAAAGCAAAAAATAGAATAAAAAGTTT
>JASFZI010000070.1:0-4439 GCA_045107135.1 Candidatus Altimarinota bacterium | reverse complement strand
GATTGAGTTCCTATTTGGGAATGGTTACCTGCTATAATGTGTCGGCTTGATGAAATGATGCCACCGACTATTTCTTTTTCTGATGATGCTTGTGGAGCTAGTTTATTATCAAATGATGAAGAAAGATGATGATTAAATGACTGATCAGAATATTTATGAAATTCTGAGGACAACAATTGATGAAGTGGTGAAAATCAATGAGACACAGTTATTTGTGATTGATATATTGATACAAATTGAATTAATGATTGTATAGAGCAACAGTTATGAGATTGATGAATATTAGAGCTTACTTCAGACAGTGAAAAATATTATTATAATACAAATTGAGAATTAAAAGCTACAATTAAAGATAAAGATTGAAATACTTTTACAAGTGCTAATGGTACCTACATTCATTTTGAATTACAAAAAATAGAAGAAGCTAGAGATGCAACACAAGCTCTTGATATTTGAAACATTAAGGTGGCTTATAATATTGATGATGCAAATAATAGGGATCAGTCTATTATATCAGATTATATTAATTTTGAAGATTCTAAAATAATATCTAATAAAGGTATTTCTACTGATTTAATTTGATCTAAATGAAGAGAAGTTAACTTATCTTTAAAAGCATATATTAAAATAAATGATAATACGGATGAAGAATCTATATTTTTGGAGTCTGATACTTTAAAAATAGAGGTTAGATGAGATAGATTATTTAATTCTACTCATAAAATTAAAAAACTAGAGGGACAATATGTGGTTCATAACTCAATTAATTTTTTAAAAGTAAGTGATAAAGACAATATTGTATTAGTTGATTGAACTAATAAAAGCATAAATGATGTTTCTAATACAATTGCTTATTCATCATTAAGTGATGAAATAATAGCAATATTTATTGAAAATAGATCAGAAACATGAGAAAAAAAACCAATTTCTTACCCATTAGATGTAACTCTTTTTAAATGAGAAACTGAAATTAAAAACTTTAGTGTATCTGAAGATGATTTAAGTATTTATAAATCACTTTTTAGTATAGAAAAATCATGAAGTTATACTATTGAAATAGTAGATAATGAATGATATAGAACAACAAAAAATATTGAATTAATACCTGAGGTACCAAATTATGTAGATATTCAGCTTTGAAGTACTGTAATGCAGACAGGTTGAAATGTTTCAACAAATTTTTTAGCTATATATGATGAATATTTAAACATAACAACTTGAGAATTCTATGATATAGATATTGAAATTGATTGAAGAGGGGTTGAATTTTTAGATAATAATTCTGATACATTAAGTACTAGTACTTTTGAATGATATAAGATTTTTAGATTAAAATCTACAGATACTGAATGAATTAATGATATTAATGTAAAAATATCTAATAGAAACTGAGATGAGTTTGTTGATATATCAAAAAGTATTGAAATTTTAGATACAATAAATCTTGTAGTTGGGGTACAATTAGAAAAGATAGTCGTAGGTTGATGAACTTATGAATATATGGTATCCCTTAAAAGAGAGGATTGAACAATTATAACAAATTTTAATTCTAGAGCTTATTTGATTGCTAATCCTATTTTTTTACAAGCAGTTAATCCTTTTGTAAAACTAGAAAATTGAGTAGCAGTAGTAGAGTTTACAACAAAAGCAACTGCAGGAGAAAATATTCCTATAGAGATTCAGGTCGAGTGATTAAAAAATATAATTAAGAGAGAACTGACTATTTATCCAGATTTTCCAATGAAGATAGATTTAGTTTTATCTAAAAACGAAATTGAAGCTTCTGAAACTTCATACTCTTTATTAAGTGTGGAATTAAAAGATAGATATAATAATTTAGTTTTTAATGATAACTCTACTAACACAACATTAGAAATATTAGAACAATATGATCATATAATTACGTCTGATTATGATTCTAGTGTAGTAGAAGGGGGAAAAACGACTTATAAAATTTATGGGACACTTAATCCATGAATAGCACATTTTAAAATATCAACGGATGATCCATCATTAGATAGTAATTCTTTTGTGGTAGAAGATGAAAAATGAAGTGTAACAATAAATTGAGTATGAGAAAATGTTTGAAAAATTGAAACATTTTACTTTTGGAATAAATCAAAAATAGAATGAAAAAAATATAATTCAATTTATACAACTTTATTGTGATCAAATTATTGAGATATAAACCAACAAGATTATTTAGCATGAAGTTTATTATTTGAAAAAGATAACAGAGCATTAGCGGTTACCTCTTTATTAACAAATCCGTATAGATACTCAAATATTTTGAAATTAGATAAATCAGGATCTTTGGAAACTATCCATTCTAAACAAGATTTATCTCAAGATATAGAAATTAATACAAAATTTAGAAATGATAAGTTAGCTCTAGATATTTATAATAAATCATTAAATATATATTTATGAGAGATATTTTATAATTTTGATGATAATACTAAGTTAATTGCATGTGAATTAATAAATGAAGAATGTATTGATGAAGATGAAACCTCTATTAGTTTAAAATCTTTTTCAGAAGACTATGATGTATATATTGATAGCGATAAATTAGTTTTGAGTAATATAGATGGAAGAGTTTTATTAGAAATTGAAAAAGATTGAACAATAAATAGATTAGGAACAATGAATTTTGTACTTGATAATTCAAATAATACTGATAATTTATTAATTAACGTACAAACAGGAGGAATTACAGTTGCTCAAATATGATTTAATTTTGTTGACGCTATTACTAATATTTCTAGAGATGTAGATATTTTTAAATTAAAAATAGATCAACTAAAAAATTCTATATTAGTATTAATTAAAACAAATTCATATTGAACATATGATTATTGAAGCAACGAAAACAAATCAAAAATATTTTATTATAATGATCCTTTTGCTTCGGATAATGCACTTAATTCATTTACAAAAAATAATATTTATTGATATGAAAATTTTGTAAAAGAATGATGACTTTGATGGAAAGCTTCTAATAAATCACTTCTAGCTTTTGCTGCTTGAAAATCAGTTTGAGAATCTGTACAAGACTATATGAGCTTTGCAGTTATTAATTTATGAGACCCTGTAATAAGCTTGAAGAAAATAAAAGAAAAAATTCCATCTACAAGTATAGATAGAAAATTTGATGCTACAATCTGACAATTATTATCTAATGATTCAGATATTTCATGATATCATATTTTTGATTATGATAATGATTCAATTGATGATATATTGTTAGTTAAAAGAGATAATTATTTCACATTATTAGAAAATAAAAAAAGTGATTGAAGATTGCTTGATAAATGAAATTTAGCTTACATAACAGATTTATGAAATTTAGAATTAGTTTGAGCTTGAGATTTTACATGAGATTGATATGATGATATATTCTTTGTAAATAAAGAATGAGAGCCTTATTTATTAAACAATGTGAATAAAGATTTTAGTAGATATTCATTAGTAAAACAATTTGATTTGGATTGAAGAATATTGATAGCTAAAGTTTTTGATATGGATAATGATTGATCTGATGATATTGTTATTTTAGACGATACATGAGAAATAAATATTTTTTATGGTTGAGATATATCATCATTAATGCCTAATTTTTCGAAATTAACTATATCTGAGGATAATTGAGTAGAGCTTAATACTAGTACAAGAAATGATAATTCTTTAATATATTTTGATTGATTGTATCAGCCATCTGAAGAACCATCTGATAGTGATAGAATTGATAATCAATTATTTATTGAATATCCATATTTTGAAATAGATCCAGGTATTACTTATGAGGGCTTAATTAGTTGAGAACAACAAATTGAAGAAGAAAGGCCAAGTATATATTTTTTAAAAACTCAATATTCTGAATCAACATGATTAAAAGTAGAAAAAAGTTTTAAAGATAAAAATGGTGGTTTTATATCTTCATCTGATATAGTTGAAGCAGAAATTGTACTTACTAATGTTTCAAATAATATATTGTCTGATGTAATTTTTGTAGAAAGAGTACCAACAACTTTTTCATTAGATGATGAATCTATAGGGTCTGATAAGCAATTTGATATTAAATGATGAATAGCATGATATCAATTTTTGATTGATTGATTTGATTTGGAAGTAAATGAAAGTATTACTATTAGATATGAGGCAAAAGTAAAATCAATTACATATTCATATATAGATGTTTGATTATTTGAAAACTGAGAAATATGAGATGATAAATATGGAGATATATTATTAAAAGAAGATAATAAAAATTGTGGTGATACCATAGATATGTTTAGGTCATTAGAACAGATTAGTTCTAGATCATATGAAAAATGAATAATAGTTCCAACTTGTGATGCTGATAAAATAGAATTACCTGATGAATTAACGCAAAATTCTCTTGACGTTGATTGAAATGGAGTACCTGATTATATTGA
>JASFZI010000069.1:0-8835 GCA_045107135.1 Candidatus Altimarinota bacterium | reverse complement strand
TAATTTTATTAAAAACTAACATATTATGTTTCAAAATCTAGCAAAATTTTTTATAGAAAACTGAAAACTAACTCTTGTGTTGGTTATAGCTACTTTCATAACTTGAATAAGTAGTTATTTTAGCTTACCTAAACAATATAACCCTACAATTATTGTTCCTGCTTTTCAAATACAAGTTAATGCCCCTTGATTGACTCCTACTGAAGTAAATACATATATAACTTCAGAAGTAGAAAACAAGATAATGGAGCTAGAAGGTATTGATGAAGTCTATTGAATATCAGGAGAAGGTTTTTCATGAATCATGGCAAAGTTCCATGTATGAGTTGATCAAGAAAAAGCAAAAATAAGATTAATACAAAAAATTAATGAAAATACTGAATCAAAACCTCTATGAGTATGATTGCCTATTATTAAAACTATAGATCCTGAAGAATTACCACAAATAACTTTTTCTATAAGTAGTACTGCTAATATGTCAACAGAAGAAAAATATATTTATCTTCGTCAAATAGCAAATATTATCAAAGAAGGTATAAAAACACTAGATAACATTACTACTATGGATATAGTATGATGATTTAAAAAAGATTTAATTATAGAAATTGATACAAAAATACTTGAGTCAAGAAATATAGATATCAATAATATTAATAATATTATACAAAGTAATAATCTTAATAGATGAATTTGAGATATTAACCTACCTAACTGAGAAAAGTTTTTTATTAACGTAGATGGAAAACTAAATACCATTACTCAACTAGAAAAAACTGTAATAAAAAATAGTTTCTGAGAATCTATATATTTAGGTGATATAGCAGATATAAGATATGGAATTAATAGAATTGATAAAACATCAACTATAGATTGAAAAGAAGCTGTCTTTATAGGGTTTTGAAAACAAACTTGAAGTAATACTGTAGTAGTAACAGATGCTATCAAAAAAAGAATAGATATTCTAAAAAAAGAATTACCAAAAAATATCAATATAGATATTATCCAAGATGAATGAAAAACTGCAAAAGAAGCAACTAATATGCTTTTGATAAATCTTATGCAAAGTATTTTAATTGTTATAATTATACTAGGATTTGCACTATGATTCAAAAATGCACTAAATGTTGCGATTAGTATTCCTCTAACTCTTTTTTCAGTATTTATAGTAACTCTTATACTGTGAGAAAATATTAATAGAATATCTCTATTTGCCCTTATTTTAGTACTTTGAATGCTAGTTGATGATGCTACAGTTGTAGTAGAAAATATTAATAGACATTTAAAAAATAGATTCAAAAATTGAAAAACTAAACTAGAAGCTATTTTGATTGCTATCAAAGAAGTACAAATATGAGTAATTTTGTCTACTATTACTAGATTACTTGCTTTTGGTTCTATGTTCTTTGTAACTGGAATGATGTGAGAATATATGTGACCTATTCCAAAATTTGCACTAATAGCTTCAGTATTTTCTACTATTATAGCGCTTACTGTAAATCCATGGTTAAGTTATTATTTAACAAAAGATTCTGAACCTAATGGGCAAGAGGATAAACCTAAAAAAGTGAAAAGAATAAGTATAAGAAAATATTATCTTATATTTATGGAAAAATTTTTATGAGACGAAAATGGTAAAAAGAAAAAAAGAACTATTGTAAGAATAGTATTTTGGTTGACCTTGATACTTGTTGTTTTAGGACCAATATATGGTGGAATATTTAAAGCAAGAATGCTTCCAAAATCAAATCAAAATCAAATATATATTTGGGTAGACGCTCCTAGATGATGGTCTATAGAAAAAATGAAATCTGTAGAAACATCTATGCATGATTTCTTTAAAAATGATATTATGATTGATAATATATCTATTACCATATGACAATCATTTATGGATGATTTTGCTAATTTATTCCGTGGAGGTAGTACAAGAAATTGAGAAAATCAACTATCAAGTAGAATAAACTTACTTACCCCTGATTCATATAAAGAAACTACTGGAAACAAAAGAATATCTTCAGAGGAATATACAATAAATATAAGACCTCTATTAAAAGCACATCTTCTTGAAAAATATCCAGATATAAAAATCCAGCTTTTAGAAGATCCTCCTGGACCACCAGTTAAATCAACATTTCTTGCTAAAATAAAATGAAATGCTTCTGAAAAAAATTTGATTAACTTTACAAAAAAAGTACAACTTGAGGTAGAAAAAATTGCTTGAACACAAAATATTGTAGATGTATATAATAACTTCCCTACTACGTACAAGAAAATTAATTTAGTTATTGATCATGATGCTTTAAATAATGCATGACTTCTTACTTCAGATATAGTTTCTACTCTTTCCACTATTATCTCTGGAAAAGATATTATACTTTCTACAAATGATAATTCTCTTGAAGCTACTAATATTATTATAAAAGTAAGAGATGATGAAAATACGAGTAGTGATATACTTGATACTATTAGTTTTTTAAATGCAAATTGAAAATATATTCCTCTAAGTAGTTTTACCAAAAAAGAAATTACTTTTGTCTGATGAGTAATTGAAACAGATAAAAGAGAGATAGTATATAGTGTATCATGAGAAATGTGAGATAACTCATTGATATATCCTCAAATTCAATTATTCAAAATGCTAAAATCTGATGATTTTCTAACTAATGAATATAAAATAGATTTCTGGAATCCTTATGAAATTAATTATATCTGATTAAAAGATTGAAAAAAATATACAGTAGAATGGTGATGAGAATGGGAATTAACCATGGATACATTTAAGGATTTATGAACAGCTATGATTTTAGCATTACTATGAATCTATTTATTACTGGTTGGACAATTTAAAAATTTTAGAGTAGCTGGAATTATAATGATTGCATTTTTACTTGGTTTTATATGAGTTTTTCCATGATTTTCAATTCTATATATTTTTAATAATGAGTATTTCTCTGCGACATCTATGATATGAGTTATTGCTCTTGCATGAATAGTTGTTTGAAATTCTATTATACTTGTAGAATATATAAATATTATGAAAGAAAATGGACTTACTTTAAAAGATGCTCTACTAAAAGCATGATATACTAGATTCAAACCTATCATCCTAACATCATTAACAACAGTCTTATGAGCTGCTACAATTGTATGAGACCCTGTATGGAGTGGACTTGCCTGGGCAATAATATGGGGATTATTGATTAGTTCTATACTAACTCTTATTATTATTCCTATCTTCTATTATGATAGTCAAAAGAATAACTGGGATTAAAAAAAGGAATTAAATCTAAATAGATTAAATTCCTTTTTTTTATACTAAAATTCTATCTCAAACTTACTACCCTTTCACTCTTCACTTTTTACTTTTATTTTCCATTTATATATATCAGCTATTTTCTTTACTAGAGATAGTCAAATTCAATGTCATTCTATATTTCTTGATTTTTCAATAATGAAAAATCTATCAAATATTTTATTTAAATTTTCTTTATTTATTCAAATTCAATTATCATTTATTATTAGTTTATCTTTTTCTAAAATTATATCTATCTTTCATCAGACATTTCAATATTTAATTGCATTTCATATTAAATTTGATAACAAAATGTAAAAATATTGTTTATTAACTGTTAAAAATTTATCATCATTTTTCTTTAGCCTGATACTTATTTTTTTCTTTTCTGCCTCTACTTTAAAATCATTAATTATTTCCTTTATTTCATTTTTTAAATTCAACTTTACTATATTTTCTACTCAGTTTATATTTGATAATTCTACCAAGCTTTCTATTAAATGATTAAGTCTATTTATTTCTGTTAATCATTCTTTTATAAGCCCTGGTTCAAAAGTTTTAGTTGCTTGAATTAATTGTAAATTTGAATGTATTATTGAAATAGGAGTTTTTAATTCATGTCATGCATTATGAATAAAATCCTGCATATCTTTTATATTATTTTCAACCGTTTTTAAATTTTGAGATACAAATTTTAATCATATATAATAAAAAAATACTGAAAATAATAATGTAATAAAAATAAATCACAAAAGGTCTGTTAAATAATCTCAAAAACAGTATCTTAAATTTTTTATAAATAATACATCATAATTAACATTATGTTCTTTTAAGAATATTTTTTTTATTAAGTATCAATCATCTTGTCTAATCTCTCAATAATCTCATTCATTTAAAGCATCTTCAA
Organism: Candidatus Altimarinota bacterium; assembly: GCA_045107135.1. Taxonomy (GTDB): domain Bacteria; phylum Patescibacteriota; class Gracilibacteria; order BD1-5; family UBA6164; genus UBA6164. The sequence goes on along the minus strand of JASFZI010000069.1, from coordinate 4,636 downwards.
CAAACTTTATGCTTAAATTATCTGTTACATTACTAAAAACTAATTCTCTCTTTTTCTTATCAATTACTATTATATTAACCAAATCTTCACGAGTCGATTGAATAATATCTGAATTATCTCATGGTAATGGTCACATTTTGAAAACTTTCTTTCATATATCATATGCAGCTACAAATTCCTGTAATGACATAAATTTATTTTCAACCTTGCTAGTTACAGCATCAAAAATTTTTTCTTCACTGAATGTATAATTATAATACTTAGCAGTAAAAAAAACAAACTCTAATAGTACAGCTAAAGCAAATACTAGCAAAGTAAATATAATTGTTAATTTTTTCTTGGTATGTTGCAGACTTATATCCTTCATTATCAATTAATTATATATCAAAATCCTTTTTTTGTTTCAATCATTTCTCTTCAAAGCTTCTTCCTTAAATATCATATATAAACGTCCACCGTCTTACTAAACATGAAATCTCAGTCAAATTCACCCCATACATGTTCATATATTTCTTGTCTTGAAACAACTTTTCATTTATTTTGTGATAAGTATTTAAATAAATTAAATTCTAATGTAGATAATTTAATCTTTTCCTCTCATTTATAAACCTGAACCTCTTCTAGATTTATTAAATAATTTCAAATAGTAATTTTTGTATTTGATTTATTTTTTAAATTTCTTCTAGATAACGTTTTTATCCTTGCTACCAGTTCATCATAATCAAAAGGTTTTGATAAATAATCATCAGCTCCCATGTCTAAACCAGTTACTATATCTGATTTTGAAGACCTAGAAGTTAACATAATTATAGGAACATCTTTCTCTTTTTCTCTAAGATTTTTACAAATTTCTAATCAATCCATAATAGGAAGATTAATATCCAAAATAACAACATCATAAAAATTTACTGAGGCTTTATACAACCCGTCTTTTCAATCAAAACTGACATCAGATTGAATATCTTTTAGTGCAAGAAATCTAACTAGATTTCTTGATAATATCTCATTATCTTCTATTATTAATACTTTCATAAGATTATTTTTATAAATAAAAATTTTATTTTTCTCATGTTAATATACTTAATTAAATTAAGAAAAAGGTAAGAATTTATTTTTTTTATTCATATTTTAGTAAATAAAAAAAAATAAGCCACTTTTTTGTAGCTTATTTCTTAAAATAAAAATAATTATCTATGCATAAATCCTCTCATATTTCACATGATTCCTTTTCTTTCTTCCATTTTTGCTTTTCGCTCAACATATAAAGCTTTTCTTTCAGCTCTTTTTACTTTTATTTCTTCTCTTATCACTTCTTCATCAGCTGTTAAAGTCTCTCCTTCAATCAATTTATCTATTACTTTTTCATGAGCTTGTCTATCTACCTTTCTTGCTTCAGCTTCAACTTGTTTTTCATTTTTTTTATCTTCATAAAAAGCTTTTCTTTCTTCTTTAGTCATTGTTTTTAGAACAGTGTTTTCTTCATCAGTTATTCATTTCATATAGCCATCTACTCATTTTTTAAAATGAGATATTTTTCTTATTTCGTATTTATCATTATCACTTTTAAAATTAAACATATCAGCATTTGTTCAAGATACAACAGTAGCTGCTACAATAGTAGACGCAACTAATATTGCTACTGATTTTTTATTCATAAAACATTTATTTATTAAATATTATTTTGTATTTATTTTCTTTCTCATACTTATAATAAAATATTAGTAATCCTCATTTGTCCAAAATTTTTAATAACTTTTAGGATAAATATTTTATTAAAGTATATCTCTTTTTTATAAGCTTATAAGAGTGTAAGATATAAATATTTATATCTTACGCATCGTATTTTAATAAATCAAATTAAGAATCAAGTAAGAAAAAAGAAAACAAAAAAAAGTCCTCCGACTAAAAAACAGTCGGAGGAGCAAAATTATGTCGTTAATTGACATTTATTCGGTTTTAACGGCCATTCTTACCATCTTTCCATTTTAGGCAGAATTGGCAGAGGCCACGGCACCGGGAGCGAGGTCATCGATTGTCATCACGAGGGAATTTACATTACTTTCTTCACAGGCCAGCTGGTCTAATTGAGTGTGTTCAGCATGGGCAACGGCAGATTGGGCGCATGGCACAAGGGTTGTTCGATTTTTCATTGGTATCACCTTTTGTAAAATTGATAAATCTTAACGGTTTAAAAAAGTTTAAAAAAAGTTGAATTTATTGGTTAACTACAAGAACCGGTACTGAAATTATTTATCAGTAGGTGGTCGTGCTCGTTCACCAAGTTCACCATTTGAGGTAAAAACTAAAAATCCGAGAATATTAGTTTTCAATGCGTTTCTCCTTTGAAAAGGTTAGTAATATGTTCTCATGTGATGTCAGTCGTTCGACTCACGTTATAATTTATAATCATTTTTATTGATTAGTCAAAAGTTTTTTTATTTTATTCTTGTACTGTAAGGTCTTTTCATACTTCTATTAGTCTATCTCATACCTTTTTTATCTGTATTCAAATATAACCAATGTCTTCACCATCGGTATTCCGTAAACAATTAATTAATTCATTTAATAAAATAGGTACTTGTTTTAATTCATGATCACCTTCTTCCAACATTAAATTTTTATAATTTTTTCATTTTTGAGGTAATTTGATATTTCTTTTAATGGTACCACAAATAATATTATCTGTTTTTCTTTTCATAATTTCTGATAAATATACAAAGTTATGTAATATAATTAATACTTCTTAATACTTCTCAATTTTTCGCTATTTGTTCTCATAAATTAATTAATTCTTCTCATGTTACTAAATCAAAATTTATTCATGAAAATAAAATTGATAATCTTGATCTAACATTTTCAATTTCTTCCAGGTTATTATTTTGTCATAATCGGTTTTTATTATTCGTATTTAATACCATACAAAAACAATATAAAAATATATATTCAAATGTAGTATAACCAAATATAGTCTAAATATAAAATGATTTATAGATTTCTTTAAGTTGACTTATTTGAAAATATAATTATAACTATTTATGTTATTTAGTAGTTCAAACCTAAAAGAAAGATCAAAATAATCTAAATTTTACAGGAGGAAACAAAATGACTAAAAACACCCCTAAGGCAGCAAGAGAATTTATTATCAAGGCTTATGATAGTGATTTGCCTGATGATAGAGTTATTGCTATGGAAGAGCTTTCAAATAATATTGAGTCCTTTCTAAAGTACGCTAGCATGCTAAAGTTTGGCATGAAAAATATCACAAAATTTGGCCCTGATATTGTTAATATGGCTAAAAAAATGGGATATGAGGTTTTTTATGATATGAAATTCTTCGATATCTCAAATAGTGTAGGTGAAGCAGTATATGAAGCAACCAAACTTGGCGTTAAGATGATTAATGTCCATGCTATAGGTTGTAAAAAAATGATGATAGCAGCTATTCATGGCAGAGAAGTAGCCCTTCAAGAGAATCCAAAACTTAAGAGACCTATTCTCCTTGCTGTCACAGTTTTAACCAGTATTAGCCAAGATGAATTTAATAATGAAATTGGTATTCCTGGCTCAATTGCTGATACTGTCCTGCGGTATTCAATAAGTACAGCCGAAGTAGGATTTGATGGAGTTGTATGCTCAGGACAAGAAGTAAAAAGACTCAGAAATGAGCCCAAAATACCAAATGATTTTATTTTGGTTACACCAGGGATTCGACAAAAAGGTGGATCAGATGATGATCAAGAACGAATCACTACTCCTACTGTAGCAATAAAAGATGGCAGTAATTTTCTCGTTGTTGGCCGTCCAATAAAATCCCTTGAAGGAGCTCAAAAAGTTTTTCAAGAAGTAACAGAAGCAATTAACTAACCTATTTTGAATATATTAGTTTAGTTGTTTCCAAAACAACAAAAAAGCATATCGGCTTTCAGGATATACCTGAAACTAATATGCTTTTATTATTTTGTTTTAAATAATAACTAAATTATATAGTTATTATTTCATGAATTCTATCTATATTTTCATCAATGAATACTTCTAAACGATCCCTCATTTTCTTAATCTCTTTAGGTGTATTAACAGTTCACAATCAACTTATATCATCATCTGTTTCTACTATAATACTTACATTATCTCATTCAACTTGAGAATTAATGGAGCTAAGATTAATATTGTTATCTTCTAATAATATTAACATTTTGATAAGTGCTCATGGTTCATTCTTTGAGAATAAAGTATATAAATTCCCTTCATTATGATTGACTCTTATATTATAATTCGTTCTCAAAATAGCTCCTAATTTTGTTCTTAATATTTTTAAAGCATCTTCTTTTTTACCTTTTATATGCTGATATGTTCATTTAGAAGAATCAAATGTTGCTCAATCTGAAATAATTCAAATCATTGGTGAGTTTCAACTAAATTTTGAAGTTATAGCCTTCATATCAATATCTTTATCTGATAATATTAAAGGTAATAAAGACAAAAGCAATCATCCACTATTATTATCAGCTTCTATTATTCATACATTTATATCTTTATTTCATTTTATTTTTGGTAACTGTATATCAGGGTCTGACGTTATTACTGCAAAAGATGTGCGATTATTTTCGGGTCACATTTGTGGATTATATATTTCAAG
>JASFZI010000068.1:0-4285 GCA_045107135.1 Candidatus Altimarinota bacterium | reverse complement strand
ACTTATTTTTATCTTATAATCTAACAAGCTCTTATAAACTTCCATAAACATAAATTCATCATCATATTTCTTTTTAAAATCTTCTAATGATATATAATTATTTGTTGTATCGTGTATCATATGGTCTATTTTTATAATTTGCTCTTCAGTAAGTTTTTTAGTTTTACCTCTATTTGAATTTCTCTTATCATTATCAAAGTAATTATCTCTAAACTTATAATAATCTTCTTTTTTTATTCTTTGAAAACCATTTTTTAAAGTTGCTTTTAAATAACCTTTACGAATGTAATAATTAACTACAGCTCTCTCTACGCCTAAAAAAGAAGCTATATTTCTTGTGTAATAATCCATCATTAAACACCTTGCAAAAACTCATTAAAATCTTTATATCCTGCATAGATATTTGAACAATTAACACATTTATCATTCATACTATAAAATTCTCTTTTTCATCTACATTTGGAATTTTTCTATTTTTTTTTACTTCATCTATTTTTATGATAGATTTTTCATATTGAATAATAAGACTTTTAGCAAAATTAGTTTCTTTATTTTTACTAACTATTTGTTGTATTGTTTCAGTTTTTAAATTAAAATATAAAGCAATTTGAATATATTTTTGTTTACTTAGATATTTACATTTTAAAATTGCTTTATCTCTTTTTATTTTTAAAGCTACATAACTATTGTACTTTTTTGGTGCTAAATCATATTCATCTATAGTAGGAGTTTTTTTATAAGATACTCCTACATTCACACTTTTATCATATAACCACCAATCACAAAACCGTAAATATTCTTTATGACTTATATAATATTTTGGTGGTGTATTTAAGATAGCTTTATATTCTGCTTTTAAATTTCCTGCTTTTATATGTCTTGTTATATTTTGTCTTTGACATCCTAAATATTCTGCTATTGAAGTTGTAGTATGCTCATACATTTAAAAACTCATTAAAATCTTTATGCCCTGCATATACATTTGAACAATTAACACATTTATCATTCATACTATAAAACTCTCTTTGTGTGTCCTCTCCTGCTTTGTCATTATCTAAAAAAAGATAGATTTTATTATATAAATCACTATATAGTAAATCTGATATTTTCGCTTTATTTGATACACTATTCAAAATTATCACATCACTTTTAAATTTATCAATTTTAAAGTGAGTAAGAGCCGATAAAAAGTCCATAAACCCCTCAAATATTGAAAGTTCTTTATTTCCTGTACCTTTTATCGTTGTTATATCTTTTGAGCCTATACACCCTTTAGAATAAGCATTTCGTAATTCATAATTACCTGCATCATTTTCAAAACCTAATGAAAAATATTTTTTTATTCCATCTTTAGAACTAATAGAATAATGAACCTCTCTTAAGTAATGCACCGCTATATCTGATTTTATACCTCTTTTAGCTATATACTCAAATAGTGCTTTATGTTCTAATGATATAACTTTTATAAGTTTAGAATGTGACTGCCCCTGGTCTTTGTTATGTGACACACCTCTTTGATTTAAATGTGACTTAGCAGCACTACTATTTTGTGACTTTGCAAAGGCTTGTATTTGGTTAATTTTTTGCTTTATTCCTTGCTGATGAAAAGAAGAAGAACTTCCTGCTACATCGCTATAATTGAATATGCTTGAGAGTTTTTGAAGGGCTTCATTAACTTGTAAATTATAAATATTCATAACTAAATCAAGAGTTCTACCGCCTAAGAATGTCTTAGTTTCTTCAGTTGCAGGTATTCCGTAATCTATCCATATATTTTTTATAGCATTAACTTTAAAGCTTGAGGTTTTATCTTCATGTAGTGGGCTTGAATACCAATAATCACTATTATCTATTTTTATAGGTTCAAAACCTAAATGACTTAGTAAATCAATTATTAAAATGTTTTTTGCTTGAGCTGAGTTCATTACTAAACACTCATATATGTTTGACCTATTATTTTATCATCTTTATCAGTGTGAATAATAGGAATTTCTTTTTTTTCTGTAGGAATATTTATGATTATTCGTCTTTGACCTTTATATTTTTTCTTGGTTCTATCATCAACAACATCAACAATATTGTAGATATTCGTTAATTTAAAACTCATCTTTTTATATTCTTTTTCGCTTGTTTCATTTTTTAGTATTCTTTCAAAAACTACAGAATGATTTTGTATTACATATTTGTTTGGATATTGTCCTGTTTCATCATCTATAAATATTCTCTTTTTTAAATCTTGATAATATTTTGGTAAATTATCTATATCTGACATAGCTATATTTTTTATTGTATCATTTAGTATATCTGTTATATTATTTATAAGAGAGTCTGCACTCATTTTATAGACTGAATAAAAATTTCTAACTCTATTATCAGCAGTTTTATAAGCTTCCATTTCTTCCATTAAAAGATAATTATCAACTCTTTTTAGTATTCTTTTTAATGTATAATCCTCTAAAACTTTCATATATTTAGCATTCCCTTGATAAATATATTCCTCTCTATCTATAAGTTTTACAGTTTCATTATTTGGAAAATCAAAAACCATAACCCTATTAATAATCTGTTCATCAACACCGCCTGTAAAAGAAGCGGAGTTTTCTGCACTAAATAAAACTTTTAAATATAATTCTACTGTTTCACTCATTCCAAATTTTGGAGCGAATGTAAAAGAATGTGAAAGTTTTTTCATTTCTTGACTAAAATTATTAAACTCATCAATCATTAAAACATAGCTATTTCTAACCTGAATAGGACTTATATCATTAGTTGATTTATTCATTAAGTTATGATAATCAACTTCTATCCCTATTTCTATATTTTTTAATAAACCAGCTAAAAACGATTTACCCCAATCACTCTTAACTCTAAAATGTAAAAAACTTGCTTTTCTATCTTTTGCAAATCTCATATCAACTATTAAATCAATAAAATCATCAAAATACTTAAAATGCTCTTTATAATCTTTTATAATAGAATTATAATCATTATTTGATATATTAATTTGTTCTAATTCTTTTGTATGAATTTTATTAGTTATTACTTTTATAACACCCGTAAAATCATCAGTATAAGCTATTTGTTTATTAGCAAAAAGATTAGAACTATAGATAAGTTGTTCATAGCTATTAATAGTTGTAATTGTGTCATATAATTCATCTATTTTAATAAGCCATTTTATTTTTTTAGCTTTTTTGCTATAAAACATAATATCAATATTAAATTCTATATTAACAGTCATTTTAACCATTGTTAAAAATGCTTGTTTTGATTTAACTTTCTTAATGACACCGTTATAAATATATAATGTATCTTTTTGATATTGTACAAATGTTTTAAATAAAAACTCAATAATTTTATATTGAAGTTTCTCATCCATTTCTGATGATTTATCTATAAGAAGATTTATGTAAGTTGTTTTATCCATTAACTACCCTTTTTAAAAAAAGAGAGTCTGTCGCCAAACACGACTGCTCTTTTTTATTGATTTTTTATTTTATCAAGCTAATTTCTTGCTCTATAAATGATTTTAATAAATTTCCAACGGTTTGAGATTTATTGTATTTTTTTATCTTAGCTAGTTTATTAAAAGCTTCTACTATTTCAATATCAATATTAAAACTAACTTTTTTCTTAGAATTTTTTATAACTGCTATATCTTGATGACTCATACAATTACCTATTAATTTTTAAAATTATTTCACTATTCTACTTTTTTATTCCTTTATTTATTCTTTTATTTATTCTTTTTTTCTATAAAATTTTATTATTTTTTGTAGTAATGGACAATATTACATATAAAATGGACATTTACATATATTCTGTGTCCATCACTAAAACCCCTATTTTTAGGTGTTTTTATTATGTTATGGACAAATGGACATAATGGACAAGGTTTTTACTATTTATTTTTAAAATTATTATGGACACAGTGGACATAAAAAAAAATACTTTTATTTATTTTTAAGAATTAGCTATAAACCCCTATAATATTGTATTTTGTATTGTTTTATTTTTCATTTTTATTTTTATGATTTTTTGTCCATTTGTCCATAAGTATTTAAAAGCCCCCTATTTTACGACTTATATTAAGTTTTTTCTCGTGGACACATATATAGACATATAGACATTAGTTGTCCATTCTTGCTGATGAAAAAAAGAAAAAATGTATATTATTAAAATTTGCTATTGATTGATTGATTGATTGATTGATTGATTGATTGATTGATTGATTGATTGATTGATTGATTGATTGATTGATTGATTGATTGATTGATTGATTGAT
>JASFZI010000067.1:0-4794 GCA_045107135.1 Candidatus Altimarinota bacterium | reverse complement strand
TATAGTATATTTTTATTTAGAAAAATTACTTTTATTTTTACCAAATAATCTTATACTTTGGTTGTTTAAAATTTTAGAATATAGGAAATGATAAAAGATAAAAATATACTACTAATATCTCCTAGATTTGTTTATCCTCCAAATGATTGAGCGAAGATTGTTATTTTTAATACTATAAAAGAGTTATCTAAGCTTAATAATATAGATTATATAACAAATATATCAGAAGAAGATTATACATATTTGGAAGGAATAAAACCATTTATTAATAATAGTTTTTACATTGATAAAGATGCTACAAAACAAAATTTATTTTTACTTTTAAAATCATTTATTTTTTGTACTTCATATTTATTTTTAAAATATTATAATAAAAAAATACTTAATAAAATTGATGATTTTTTTTCAAAAAATAATTATGATATAGTTTGGTTAGAATCTGCTTTTTCAACATTGTATGCAAAACATATAAGAAGTAAATATCCTAACGTAAAAATCATTTCAAGAAGTCATAATACAGAATGTGTATTATTATCTAGAATTTGAAATGAGGAAAAAAATGTGTTTAAAAAATATTTAATAAACAGGGAGGCTAAATTTTGGAAAAAAATAGAAATAGATTATTTCAATTATGTTGATAAAATATTACCTATTTCACCTGCGGATAAAGATTATTTTATTTCAAGAAAATCTGATATTTTTTCAAAAACTGAAGTATTATATCCTTGAGTAGATACAGAAAAATATAATAATAATCAATGAATAACTAATAAAAAAAATATTGTTTTCATGTGAGCTTTAAATTATTTTCCAAATATTCAATGAATTAATTGGTTTCTAAAAGAAATTTTCCCTAAGGTTTTAGAAAAAGATAACGAAATAAAATTAATTATAGTATGAAATAATGCTTTAGAAAATTTAGAGGAATATAAAAATAATAAAAACATTGAAATAGTTAATTGAACAAATGATGATGTTAAATATTTTAATAAAGCAAAAATTTTTATTGTACCATTGTTAAGCTGAAGTTGAATAAAAATAAAAGTTCTCACTTCTATGTCTATGTGAAAAGCAGTAATTTCAACTCAAGTTTGAGTAGAATGATTAGATATTTCAAATTGAGAAAATATAATAGTTTGTGATAATAATAATGAATGGGTTTGAAGCATTTTATCATTAATTAATAATGATGAAGGAATAAAAAAATTATGAATCAATGCAAGAAAATTTATATTAAAAAATTTTTCTTGGGAAGAAACTTTTAGAATTTTAAATATTTAGATTGTGTATGAAAAATATATTAATTATATGACATTGAGTTGCTTGAAAACAATTAGAAAAAATTTTATTAGATAAATGATATTTAATAAGGTGATTTCTTGATGATAATATTTCTGGTGATAGTGTTATATGAAAAATTGATGATTTAGAAAAAATTTTATGAAATAATGATATTAATGATGTCTATTTTTCTATTCCTTCTTATGAGGATAAAACTAAAATATTTTTTTTAAGACAAATTTGTAATATTAGAAATATTTGATTTAAAATTATTCCTTGATTAGTTGAAATAATTGATGATGAGGTTGATATAAACTTTTTAAGAGATGTTAAAATAGATGATTTATTATGAAGACCTATTAATAAGACTAATGCAGTAAGAATTAAGGAATTTGTAAAATGAAAAACTATTTTAGTTACATGAGCATGATGAACTATATGAAGTGAACTTGTTAAACAATTAAGTATATATTGAGCTAATAAAGTCATTTGAATTGACCATTCTGAAATTTCTATTTTTGAATTAAATAAAAAATTTGAAAAAAATCATAATACAAAATTATATATTAGAACATTAAAAGATATAGATTGATTACAAAATGTATTCTCAAAACATAATATAGATACAGTTTTTAATGCTGCAGCTTATAAACACGTGCATTTAATGGAAGAAAATCCTAGTGAAGCTGTTAAAAATAATATAATTTGATTAAAAAATTTAATAGATGTTTCTATAAAAAATAATGTTGAAAATTTTTGTCAGATATCAACTGATAAAGCTGTGAATCCAACTAATATAATGTGAGCGACAAAAAGAATTTGAGAATTATTATTACATTATTATTCAGAAAGACATATTGAAACAAAATTTGTTGCAGTAAGATTTTGAAATGTTTTATGAAGTAGTTGAAGCGTCTTAACTATTTTCGAAGAACAAATAAAAAAATGATTATCATTGACTGTTACTAGTAAGGATATTATAAGATACTTTATGACTTTAGCTGAAGCTGTAAATTTAGTGATATCTAGTGTTACTCTTAATGAGACTTGAAAAATTTTTATTTTAGACATGTGAGATCCTGTAAGAATTTATGATCTTGCAAAACAATATATAGAATTATCTTGAGCAATTTGAACTTGAATAGATATCATATGATTGAAAACATGAGAAAAACTTTATGAGGAGCTTATTTTAGATAAGGATCATGATAAATGAACGTTAATAAATAAAGTTTATGTGACAGAGGATAATTGAAATATAAAAAATCTTTTAATTAATATATCTAATTTATCAAAAGCAAAAACAAAGAAAGAAATATTATCTTTATTAAAAGATATTATTCCAGAATTTAATCATGCAATTAATTTAAAATAAAATTTTATGACAAATATATATATTCTTTGATGAGAGTGATTTATCTGAAAAAATTTGATTGATTTTTTTTCAACTAATACTAATTTTAATATATATTCTGTATCAAGAAAAAAATCTTTATTTTCTTCAAATGAAAGTATTAATATTAATTATATATTTGAAGATATATATAAATGTAAATTCAAATTTGAAGAATGATCTATCATTATTCATTTAGCTAGACCTAAATTTATAACTGAAGAAAAATTTTATAATGATGAAATAAAACTAAAGAATTATGTTTTAACTTTTAACCCTAAACAGTTAATTATTTTTTCTTCTTCTGTTGTTTATATTAATTCAAATAGTATTTATAAAACAGAGAAAAAAATATTAGAAAAAGTCTGGAGTAATCCTAATTCATGTATTGTTAGATTATTTAATACTTATTGAAAATATCAATTACCATTTACTGCTTGAAGTTTAGTATCAACAATTTTTTACAATCAAATTATTTTAGAAGAAACAACAATAAATGATGTTACCCAGCTAAGAAATTTTATTTATGCATTTGATATATGAAAAATACTTTTAGAGGTTATTAATAATAGAATTAATTGAGTAATAGATTTGTGATGAGTTTCTACTATTTCTATAAAGGAATTAATTTTTAATATTTGAAAAGTTATAAAATTGAATACACTTAAAATTATTGATAATAAAGAAGAGACTTTTTTGAAAGAACCAAATAATTTATTTGATATAGAATATACAGACATAAATAAATGATTAAAAGAGACTCTTGAGTTTTTACAAAATAATATAAAATTAATTCAAAAAAAATGACAAAAAAAATAGCTCTATATTGAGCCTATACATTAAATAATTTTTGAGACGATATTTTTTTTTATATTTTTACCAAATTTTTAAGGGATAAATATAAAAATGTAGAAATTGATTTAATCTCTTTTAATTATAAAAATAGATATGAAAATGTTTGTTTGAAAGTTAGATATGTTTATTCAAAAAATATTTTTTGAATTATTAAAACAATTTTTAATAACAGTATTATTGTAATTTGACCATGAAGTATATTTTGAGATCAGAATAAATATATAATTCAGAATTTATACATTCTTTTTTTATCTTTTTTCGCAAAATTATTTTTTAAAAAAATAATTTTTTTATGAATTGATATACCTAAAACGGATTCATTTATTTTAAACTTTTCTTCAAATTTTTCACTACTTTTAGCTGATAAAATTTACTTAAGATTCAGTAATAACTTATCATATATAAATAATAAATTTTATTTTATAAAAAATAAAATTCATTTAATCAGTGATGTAGTTTATTCAGATTTATTTACATCCTTATTAAATATTGATAATATTAAGGCAAATAATGATGATATTTTAATTGTTTTTTCTGATCTTAGACACTTACCAAACTATAAATATATTGAACAGTTTTTTATTAATACTTTGAAAAAAATAAGTTCAAAATGATTTCATTACAAAATAGTATCTTTAAATATGTCTTTTAAGTGAAATAAGGATTTAGATTATATTAATTATCTTATAAGTAAATATAATCTTAAGATAAGTAATAATAAAATAATATATTATGATAAATGGAATATTGCTAATTTATCAAAATTTTATAATTTAGTGTTATCATCAAAACTTTTACTTAGTAATAAACTTCATTCATCAATTGTATGAAGTATCGCTTGAATTAATATTTTCTCACTTAATTATCATTCTAAAATGCATTATTTAAATGATTTGATTTGATTAAAAGATATTTTTGAATTTGAATTGTTTATTGATGAACTTGACCATGATATTATAGATAAGTATTCATTTAAAATGAAAAGAATATTAAATGATTTAAATACTCTTTCATACGACAAACAATCAGTAAAGGATATTATAAAAAGTAATAATTTATTTTTTTCTAACCTTGATATATAATGAATTTTTTTAAATTATTTTGTTTATTTGAATGGAAAATTATAAAATTATTTTGATTAAAAAAGTTTAAATATTTTTGAAAAAAATCAGTAATTAAATATTGAATTTTTTCCTGAGAAAAAAATATTTATATTTGAGAAGATGTATATATTTGAGATGCTGCAAAATTTCATTGAGAATGAT
>JASFZI010000066.1:0-7350 GCA_045107135.1 Candidatus Altimarinota bacterium | reverse complement strand
ATCAGGACTCATTGCTCAAGTATACATTCATACTTTTACTCAATTTTGTTGTAATACATCATAAAGCTCTTTTACAGCCTTTCTTGAAGAACAATAAATTATTCAAGACCCCTTAGTTTTATTTAAAATTTCTACAACTTTATCAATTTTTTCACTTTTTTTTGAAATTTCACGAACAATAATAGTTATATTCTTTCTATCAAATCATGCTGTAAATGAATTATAGTCATCTAATCATAATCTTTCTATTATATCTGCTCTTACTTTTTTTGTAGCTGTTGCTGTTAGTGCTACTATTGGGAAACTAGCAGAGATTTTTAACTTATCCAAAAATCAATTAATTTTCATATAACTAGGTCTAAAATCATGTCACCATTGGCTTATACAATGGGCTTCATCTATGGCAACAAGAGCAATATTTACTCCTGAAATTACCCTTAAAAATTCTGAACTATTAAGTCTTTCTGGAGCTATATACAAAAATTTTATATCTGTATTTGGATTTGATAAATCATTTAAAATTATCTGTATATCATAAGAATCAATTGTCGAATTAATTAGCTCTGTTCTAATTCATAATTCTTTTAATTTATCTACCTGATCTTTCATTAAAGATATTAATGGAGAAATAACTAAAGTAACTCCATCTCTACACAATCCTGGTAATTGATAAGTAAGAGATTTACCTCCTCATGTTGGCATAAAAACAAGTGTATCTTTTCCATCTACAACACTCTGTATTACTTCCTCTTGACCATCTCTAAAAGCTTCTAATTTAAATTGTTCCTGTAATATTTTTGTTAACTTGTTTTGCATAGATATATATATTTTCTTTAAGTATTTAATCAATTGTATATAAAAAGTATATCTTTTCAAATAAAAAATAAAAAAGGTTTTTAGGTATGCCTAAAAACCTTTTTTATTTTTAAAGTATTTTATTGAAAATATCAACTTAATACAAATTCGTCAAGTTGTAAGTATGAGGCATCTCCAAAATTATCTAACATAAATAATCTAACATAAATAACAGAAGGTGTAGAAATTAGTAAATCAACATCAATATTTTCTCATGCTATAAGTGTAAAAGATTGATGATCTGTAAAATTAATTCCATCATTTGAATATTGAATTTTTATATTTTTTGGAAATCTAGAAATTTGCCCAGATTTTGGATAAACACTAAAATTTGTTATCACAGTAGGTTGATTAAATTGAATAGTCAGCCATTGATTTGTATTTAATCCAGCATCTGAAGTCCATGCTCATTCTAAACTAATAAATCAAGGAACAGATAAAAATGGTTCTGTAGCATTCCGCCTAAATCAATCAAAAGCTCAAGCAACTGAATATGAAGATAATAAAGAACTTGCTGTATAACTTGCTGTAATTAAGTTATTAGTTCATAAAAGTGAAACTATAGTAGATGGAGGAATTGAAACTACTTCAGTTGTTATAAAAAATCAAGATGACCTTTTGATTTCCCAACTTGTAGTAGCTAAATTGTATGCTTCTCATTTAGTTACTCAATAATAATCAGTTGATGGTAGTAATGAAGCAAATTGTCAATTTGCATCTGATCATATTAAATTAATTAATCAAGAATCAGAATATAATTCAATTGTTACGTTTTGTACTCAATCTGTATCAGTAAAAGTTCAAGCTAGTAAATCTATAGTAGTATCTGTCTTGGTTTCTAATGTAGGATTTCATACCACTGATATAGAATCTTCAGTTGCTCCTTCTTCCTCTTCAACGGTAATTACTGTTGGAGTATTTAATACTACAGTATCTACAAATGCTAATAACTCTTCTTCAGTTGTTGCATCTAGTACAATCTTATAAATGTCTAAATTTGCTAATACTGATCAACTATATGCATTTTGTATTGCCGTTATTACTGCTAATTTATCTCAGACTGAAGAATTAGACGTAATTGCAGGTCATGAATATACTGATAATTCTATATTTAATGCTCATGTATTTGTTGTTACTCATCATATGTTTGGTATATTCTCTCCTCAATCTATTATTTGAGATTTAATATTTGTTCAATCAAGTACTAATCATACTCACTGTAGAATTGTTTCTGATGTAAGTATACTTGGAGTTGGTACTATATAATTTGCTGTTTTAATAAATAATCTATTATATTGACCATCAACTCTAGGTGTTCTTGTCGTTGTAACTGCATTTGTTTTTGAAATTGTGTTAAATGCCAAGTCTCATTCTAATAAATTTAATATTTCAAATTCATTTCTAGTTCAACTAGTTGAAAATATATATTCTTTATCTGATAAAGGATCTGTTGGTATTTCATTTAAATTTCTTGATAATTGTGATACTACTATTTGTCATAGTGTTCATTGATACCATAATATATCTCAAGAATATGAGATTTCTTCTAAATTATCAGGTAAAGGATATTTTCCAGCGTTCAGGTGAAATAATTCTAATGATGTTTTCATATTTGATACATCACTTATTCTCACAGAATCTCTTGATGATGCGCTGTATCATTGAAGTGATATAAATGCAATTGTTCATAGAATTGCTAAAATTGTTATTACTACAATTAATTCTACCAAAGTAAATGCTTTTTTATTATGTAATTTAATCATAATTAATTTTAAAAAATATATAGTTAAAAGTATATCTATTTTTTAATAAATTTATAATTTTAAATACTTTTTAACTTTACAAAAGTACTAAACATTTTATTAATATCTAAAATATAGATTTAAAATAAAGTCATTTTTGTTATTTAAAATAAAATATGTTAAAATAAAATAAATATAATTAACTTAAATATTATGTTTATTAATTTCATAAAGGAAAAATTATGAATCTGAAAAATAGTTTATGAGGTTTCAGATGAAGATAAAAATACAATATTTGAACATACTGATACAAAATTATGATTATGGGCCAATTATGTAATCATATCTCTTATTATACTATCAGTTCTAATTGTTTGAGCTTATACAATACCTGGTTTTGAACAAAAGTATTGATCCCAAATATTTTTTATAGATTTTTTTATATCTTCTATATTTCTTATTGAATATGTTTATAGATGGTCAAATTCTGGGCATAAAACAAACTTTCCTTTTAGATTAATGAATTTGCTTGATTTACTATCATTTTTACCTTTTTTCATATTAATAATAATATATGGACCTTGAGGGTATGCAATTTTTGCTTTATTTAGAATATTTAGAGTTTTCAGAATATTTGAATTAGTTGTAAGAATTCCAATTATTAAAAAAATTTGAAGTTGAATAAATAAGCATAAAATAGAGTATCTAACTGCTATATTTGTTATATTAATAATACTCGTACTCTTTTCTACATTAGTCTATTTATTTGAACAAAAAGGATGAAATGCTGTAGCATTTACATCTATACCAGAAACATTTTGGTGGGCAATTGTTACAATGAGTACAACCTGATATTGAAATATTATCCCCCTTAGTCTAGCATGAAAAATTATTGCCAGTATATTAATGATTTTATGACCCATATTAATGACCATATTATCAACGATAACTGTTATTATATTTTTAGAATCAACAAAAATGATAAGTATAGATATTGAAAAAAAACAATGTGAAAAGTGTGGAAGTAAAAATGATAATGATGCTCACTTTTGTAAAAAATGCTGAGAGAAAATATAAAAAAATTACAAAAATAATATTTTGTAATTTTTTTTAAGATATAACTCCACTCATTACCAAATCATCATCTAAATATACAGCACATATTTGACCTGAAGCTATAGCTCTTTGTTTATCACTAAATTCAATTCTATACTTGTTTTCTTCCTTATAAATAATACATCCTTGATCAGCTTGTCTATATCTAATTTTACATTTTGCCTTTAAAGGAAATTCAAAATTATTTTTTCATAAATAATGAAATTCAGAAACAAATAATTTATCATCATATAATTCTAAATCACTATTCGTTCATACTATTATTTCATTTTTTTCTATATCTTTTTTAACAACAAAAATTGGTTCAGCTTGCCCTCAAATATCAAGCCCTTTTCTTTGTCATATAGTATAATAATATACTCATTTATGTTCTCATAAAATTTTACCTGAAGTATTTTTAACAACACCTGGTTTTGGTTTAATTTTTTTCTCTAAAAAATCACTCATATCAACTTTTCAAACGAAACAAATTCATTGAGAATCTTTTCTATTAGCATTTGGCAATCATACTTCTAATGCAATTTTTCTAACCTCTGATTTTTCAAGTTTTCAAATTGGAAATATTGCTTTTGAAAGCTGAAATTGATTTAATCAAGCTAAAAAATATGATTGATCTTTATTTTGGTCTAATCATTTTTTAAGGTGAAATCAAAGCCCTCTTTTTTCTATTCTAGCATAATGCCCCATTGCAATACCATCGAATCAATGTTCTAACGCTTCATCTAAGAATACCTTAAATTTAACCTCACTATTACACATAATATCTGGATTTGGCGTAATTCATTTTTTATAACCATCATACATATAATCAAGTACTTTATCAGAATATGTTTCTCTATAGTCAAAGGTAAAAAAAGGGACATTTAAATAAGCTGCAACTTCTTTTGCAACTTTCATATCGTCTTTTGTAGGACAAAACTTTCATTCGGGAGCTAAATAATTTATCATAAATCATGCAACTACATCATATCATTGTTTTTTTAGAAGATAAGCTGAAACTGCTGAATCTACTCCCCCGGATAATCAAACTAAAATTTTTTTCATTTATTATTTTTTTATTATTTTCTCATTTTGCTTTTTGAAACTACATAAGTTTTTTTTCTATCTTCTATTGTTCTTAATTTTTCTTCATTCAATATTTGTAAAGCTATAAAAGGCTCTGATATATAACTAAACTCTCTTACTTGATCTCTTTGTTGTTCAACAACCAAAACTCAATAAGATAAAATATTTGCTACTAGTCATCTACAATAAGTATCTAATTTTGTAATTTTATTAATATCAATAAATTCAATATCATTTTTAAAAAAAAGTGATGTTTTTATCACTATTAATTGACCACCATATATAACAAGTAAGTCATTATAGAATTTAATATATCATAAAATAAGTTTTATAAAAGCATAGTTTACTCAAAGAAAAATTGCTGGAAATATGAATATATTTATTATTTCATCTCAAATCAAATGTTTTTGAGTTATAGTAAAATGATAAACTAAAAAAGTAAATAAAAGGAATACTCAAACTTTAAGATACCTAAAAAGGAGAATTATCCAGTGTTTCCTGATTATTGTGTAATCATATTTTTTGAAATAAGCCATTATCTAAAAAAGTTAGAATTAAAAAACTGGAAAATAAGAACATTAAAATCAAAATCACAATTAGTCTTCTCCTTATTATTTCATATCACCTTCATAAAGATTCTAAACCTGTATTTACCATATGTTTATGACACAACATCTTCATCCTTTTAATTACAAAGATATACAATCAAATCAGAAATATTAAATACATCAAGAGTAGTATATATGCCATATATATATTTATTAATATTAATTAAAATAATTATATGATTTAAACATTAAAAATCAATTCTATATATTGGCTTTTTATTATGTCATCTAAATCAAAAAAATATCTTTTAAATTTTCTATTTTAGAGTATAATAGGTAGTAATTAAAATAAAATAGTAATTATATAAAAAATGAAAATCTGATTAGATTTAAGGTTTATTGATGATAACCTTTATTCAGCATTTACAATAGAATTAGTAAAATGACTTATTTCACAAGATGATGAAAATAGTTTCATTCTATATACAAATTCAGATATGAAATGATTTGATAATGTAAATACGACAATAAAAAATGTTTGAATAAAGAATTTTAGTCTAAAAGAACAGACTATATATTTAAGAATTCTAAAAAAAGATAAAAATAATTTAATGTTATTTTTTAATCACTATAAACCTATTTTTTATGTTTGAGATTATTTTACTATCTTGCCATCATTAAAGGATATTTATTATAGTAATTTCTCTAATTATTTTGTAAAATATAGTTTTTATCTACTTCTTGATAAAAATTTAAAAAAATCTAAAAATATAATTTGTTTTGACAAAAATACTTTAGAAGAGCTAATTGAAAAATATAATATAGAAGAAAATAAGATTAAATATTTACAATGATTTTTTCCAAATTCCTATAAATTAAGTAATACTGCAGATTTAAAAATAGATATTAAAGCAAAATATAATATAAAAAATAAATTTTTTATATATTCTTGAGGAGAATGAGTAGAAAAAAATTATGAAAAATTAATATATGTTTTTAATAAAATGAAAAAAGCTTGATTAGAAATTGATTTAGTTTTTTTGTGATGAACTATATCTAGAAACTTATTTTTAAGAAATATTATTTTGAAATTGGAAATGCAAAAAAATATTCATTTTATGTGAGTAATAAAACCTGCCGAAAAAATACTATTTTATAAAGATTCCATGTGAACAATATTTTCAAGTTTTTATGAACCTTTCCCTTTTTACTTAACAGAACCACTATATTTTGATATCCCTATAATCTCTAGTGATTTGAAAAATGTAAAAGATATTTTTAATGATACTATTCATTATTTTTCACCTATTTCAGTAAATAGTATTTATGAAGAAATTAAACTATTTTTAAAAAAAGAAAATGTAAGTACAAATTATGATAATGTAAAACAAAAGTATTCAAAAGAAAATACCATAAAACAACTATTAGAAATAATTAGATAAAAATAAAAAAAATATGAGTACATTAACTAACAGAAATATAGAAATATTAAAAATAATTGTTGAGGAATACTTACAAACGTGAGAAGTTTTAGGGAGTAAACTATTACTTCAAAAACATGATTTGTGAGTAAGTCCTGCAACAGTGAGATGAGATATGGCTAAATTAGAAGTTCTAGAACTAGTTTTTCAACCATATAATTCAGCTGGAAGACTTCCTACATCAAAATGACTAAGGGCATATGTTAATTATTTAATGGAAACATCTCCTGATCATTTTTTACAACAAAATAATATTCAATTATGAGAAGAAAAAATAGAAAAATTATCAGATTTTACTCATAAAATCTCATATGAATTAGCAAAAAATACAGATGAAATTGCTTTTTTTATTGTTCCTAGTAAACATATTATTCAATACTCATGAACATGAGTATTCTTAGAAAAAAATCATAAAAGATTATGAGATTCTATTTTTTCAATAATAAAAATGCTAGAAGATAAATTTAATTTTTCTAAATTTATAACTTCATTCCCTCTATCAAATTGAATCAATTTATATATATGAGAAGAAAATATACTTCC
>JASFZI010000065.1:0-5655 GCA_045107135.1 Candidatus Altimarinota bacterium | reverse complement strand
GACGGGGTGATATATAATAAAGAAGAAAGATTAAATTTATTAGAACAAGTTGGGAATTTTAGTACGAATCCTTCTTTACTTATAAAGAAAATATTAAAGGCAAAAAATATTTTACCTTGAAGAAAAGTTGTAGTTAAAGATACTGCAGAGCAAAAGAAGAAAGTATCTGAGAAAAAAAAGATAATTATCTGATGAGAAAAAGATTTACCTTACAGGTTATGACGTTGTTGTAATAAAAAAATAACTAATGAAGTAGTTGCTCATATAAATTGAAAATGAATTATTACAATTCATAAAAGAGATTGCGAAGTTTTAGAAGATGTTAACAAAAAAAGATTATTATCTGCTTATATTGAGTGAAAAGAAGATGAATCAATTATATTTGAAATTGAATTATTGTTTGTTAATAAGATTGGAGTTTTAAAAGAATTAAGTGATATTATTTTTTCAATGTGAATTGATGTTAATGAAATAAATAGTGAAAACATCTGAAAATATGAAACAAAAATAAGTTTAAAATTAAATATCTTAGATTATGATTATTTAATAATGGATAGATTTATTGAAAGGCTAAAATTAAATTTTAAAAGTTGATTAATATCATCAGTTATTTGAAAAATTAAGAAAAATGAGGATATTGATTATGATGAAATTAAAAAGATTGTAAATCAGAAGAATGAAGCTAAAAAGTTAAAAAAATAATAAAAAAGATGTAGAACTTTGTTCTACATCTTTTTTATTATTTAATTGATTATTATTTTCTAAGTTTTAATTTTTTTAATAATTCATTATATTTTTCTACGTCTTTTCTTTTTAAGTAAGTAAGTAGTTTTCTTCTTTTAGCTACCATAAGTAATATCCCTCTTCTAGAGTGATTATCTTTTTTATGTTCTAATAAATGATCTTTTAGGTTTTCGATTTCCAATGTTAAAATTGCAATTTGAACCTCAGTTGAACCAGTATCTCATTTTTTTCCTCCAAAATCAGCAACGACTTTGGCTTTTGTTTCTTTTGTAACAGCCATATTTAGGTATTTTTATAGAATAAAATAATCATTAACCAGAAAAATACACCAGTTAATGTCTTTGGATTATATATAAAAAAAAATAATTAACAAATTAAAATTGTAAAAATAGGGAAATAATATAAAATGAAGTTCATAATTCTAATTACTATTTATATGAAGAACTTTTCCAAATTTTATTTTACAAAATTTGAATTTGATAAATCTAATTTAAAGGCAAAATTTTATTATTCTTTTGATAATGAAGTTTTTTTTGATGAGGTTATAGATTTTTCTTCTGAAAAGTTTAATTTGAGGAATGATATTGATAGTGAAGTATTAGAAAATATGTTATTTAATATTCATATAGCTTTATGAATTAGTTATTATAAAGCTTTTCCAACTGAAAATCTTGTTCTTGAATCAGGCCTTTTAGATGATAATCAAATAATTTTTTGGAAAAAGTTTTATACTGGTTGATTGTGAGAATTTTTATATACAAATAAGATTAAGCATCAAAATCTATTTAATTTTATTAATGCATCAAATAAAAAATATACAAAAAAAGATTTTAAGGTGAGAAAAAAATCTTTAGTAGCTCTAGGTTGATGAAAAGACTCAATTGTTTCAATGGAATTATTAAATAATGCATGATTAGAATTTGATTTATGTGTATTTTGAAAAAATGACATTTTAAAACAAAATGTAGCTAATGCTTCATGAAGAAAAATATTATTAATTAAAAGACAAATTTCACCTACATTATTTGAATTAAATAATAGGGGATACTATAATTGACATGTTCCAATAACTTGAATTATAGCATTTGTTTTAGAATTAGTAGCATACATTTATGATTATAAATATATAGTGTTATCTAATGAAAAATCTGCTAATTTTTGAAACACTACATGGAATTGAATTGATATAAATCATCAATATTCAAAAAGTTTAGAATTTGAAGTGGATTTTAAAAAATATGTAGAAAATTATATAACCTGAAGTGTTAAATATTTTTCATTACTTAGATGATTTTATGAAATTAAAATTGCAAAATTATTTTCTAGCTTATGAAAAAAATATTTTTCTGTATTTTCTAGTTGTAATAATAATTTTAAAATAATTAATTTGTCTGAACAAAATATTAATAAAGTTTGGTGCAATAAATGTCCTAAATGTGCTTTTGTTTTTTCTATTTTAAGACCTTATTTAAATAATAATGAAATATTAGAAATTTTTTGAGAAGATTTATTTGAAAAAAAAGAATTAAAAAATCTTTTTAAGGAGTTACTATGAATTAAATGAATTAAACCTTTAGAATGTGTATGAGAAGCTGAAGAAGTAATATATTCAATGTATAAAAGTATCAATAAATACTCAAGTAATGGGTTACCAATAATTTTAGATATTTTCACAAAAGAGGTGTTGAATAAATTAGATTCAAAAAAAATAAAAAATCTTGAAAAAAAATTTGTTACAATAGACGATGAAGATATAATACCTAAAGAATTTAAGAAACTTATTTTTAAGAGCAAATAATAAATGAAAAAGAAACAATTTTTGAATAATAAAAAAATAAGAATTTTTGTAAAAAAAATAAATAAAGGACATGTTATTGTAATGTTTTTTGTAATTTTTGCATTAACTATTATATGGAAAATGTTTTCATACACTGTTTTAGATTATACTTTTTATAATAAACTAGCTGATAATCAACAAATATGAAAAGTAATTGTACCTGTTACAAGATGAACTATATATTCGTCAGGTGGAAGGGAAACAGTATTATGAACATCTCTAAACTTATATGATGTAGCAATTGATCCCCAAATGAAATGAGATAAAACTCAGCTTTCTTATTTTTTACAGGACTTAATTTACAAACAAATATGTTATTTAAAATCAGCCGATGAATGTAAAAATAATTTATTAAAATATTTAAGAGTTTTAGAAATAGAAGATTATGAACACTCTGAAAAATTCATAAAAAAATTGTTATTAGATAAAATGCAAGAAAAATTAAGACAAGCTAATGTGACTAGTGTTTTTCTTGATAGAGAGCTTAATAATGAACAAATATCACAAGTTGTGAATTTATGAATAGCGTGAATTTATCCTACTTGAAATTATCTTTACGTAAATCCTGAAGAAATATCTAATGTTTCTTTAGCAAGTGAAAAATTATCACCAATTATTTGATATTCAAATGAAGATTTAGAGCATTTACTTAGAAAAAGAAAATTACAATATATTCCAATAATTAATAAAGTTTCTATTCATGTTTCTGAATATTTAAAAGAATTTTTAGATGATGAAAATGAAGCTATAAAAAAATGAATATTAGATGTTGATAAATCTATTTCCAAATTTTTTATATTAACACCAAAACCAAATAGATTTTATCCTGAAAACGATGTTGCATCACAAGTAATAGGTTTTGTAGATAGTGAATGAGTTTGACATTATTGAATAGAATGACAATTTAATAATATTTTAAAATGAAATAATGGACAGATAGTAAGTAGAAAAGATATTCTATGAAGAATTATTGATCCAATTTCATTAGAAACTGAAGATTTAATCTGAGAAGGAGTAGAAATTGTTTCAACTATTGATAGAAATATTCAAAAAAAAGTTGAATGAATACTTGAGGCATGAGTAAAGGAATATAGAGCGAATAAGGGAACAATAGTTATAATGGAACCTCAGACTTGAAGAATTATTTCAATGGCTAATTATCCTTCATATGATTTAAATAATTATTGAGATGTGTATGAGATTGAGAAAGTTAGATATTCTAAATATCCGGATCCTAAAATTGATTTATTATGATATCCTGTATTTGTTGAAGATAAAGAAAATTGAAAAAAATTCTTTTATGATAATAAAGAGATATTGTTAAGAAGTGCTTCAAGAGAAGAGCTTTGAGATATAGTTTTAGTTAAATATAAATATAAAAATGATTTTTGAGCCCAGGTTTATAAAAATGATGCAATTTCTGCACTTTATGAGCCAGGTTCAATCATGAAAGCAATTACTGTAGCTGTATGATTAGATACATGAGAAATCAATGAATATTCTATGTATATGGATAAATGAGAAGTTACAATTGATAATTTTACAATTTCTAATGTATCTGATAAATGTCTTTGATATAATAGTTTTGCTCACGCTCTTAACTTTAGTTGTAATGTTTGAATGATTAGAATTGCCCAAAGAGTTTGAAAAATTTTAATTCATCAATATTTTTATGATTTTGGATTTTGAAATGTTACTTGAATTAATTTAGATTGAGAGGTTTATTCTCAAATTAAACCATGGGAAAGATGGTCTCAAGCTCAATTATTAACTAGTAGTTATTGATTATGAGTTAGTGTTACTGCTCTTCAAATGGCCGCGGCTTATAGTGCTTTAGCTAACGATTGAGTATATATTAGACCAAGAATTTTAGAAGAGATTAGATTCCCCGATTGAAAAATAATTAAATATAAGAAAGAAGAAGAAAGAAGAGTAGTTAAAAAATCTACATCAGATTTAATTAAAAAAATGTTAGTTTCTTCTGCTTCTGAATGAGTTGCACAAAATTGAAATGTTGAATGATATTCGGTTGCTTGAAAAACTTGAACTTCGCAAATTCCATATAAATGAAGTTATGAAAAATGACAATGATCTACTATTTGATCATATGCTTGATTTTGACCTGCAGAAGATCCAAAATTTGTAATTATTGTTAAATTAGATAGGCCAAGAACAAATGAATATGGGTGAGGAACTTCAGCCTTTATATTTAGAGATGTTGCGTCTTACTTATTTGATTATTATTGAATTCCCAAAAAAACAAAATAAAATAAAAATAACTATTATATTATGATTTTAGAAATAATTGTAACAGCTATATTTATAGCAACAATATTTAATATTATTCTACATAAATTTAAATTACCAACAATTATTGGTTATATATTGACCTGAACTATTATTTCGTATCTTTTTTGATTGGATAATATGGCAGCTAATTATGATTTAAAGACTATTGCTGAGTTTGGTATTGTATTTTTAATGTTTACTATTGGTTTAGAATTTTCATTTAAACATTTAATAAAAATGAAAAAAAATGTATTTCTTTTTTGAAGTATGCAGTTTTTTATAACAACAATTGTTTTTTATTATCTTTCTACTTTACTTTTTTGATTGGAGGTAAAAGAATCTATCATAATAGCATTATGACTTACTCTTTCTTCAACTGCAATTGTTTTAAAAATATTAAAGGAAAATTGATGAATTAATAAACATTATTGAAATAGATCTGTTTGAATTTTAATTTTTCAGGACTTGATGGTTATACCAATAATGCTTTTAATTACAGTATTTTCTAGTACAGATACTCAAATTTGAATTTTGTTATGAAAAACAATTATTAGTGCTTTAATTTTACTTTTCATACTTTGGATTCTTGCAAAGTTTTTATTAGATCATTTTCTCTATAAAGTAGCTAAAACAAAATCAAATGAGATTTTTATTGGGTCAATATTATTTATTGTTATTTGATCATCTGCACTAGCTCATTCTTTATGATTTTCATATACTTTGTGAGCTTTCTTAGCTTGAATATTAATTGCTGAAACTCATTACAAACATCAAGTAGAAGCTGA
>JASFZI010000064.1:0-45359 GCA_045107135.1 Candidatus Altimarinota bacterium | reverse complement strand
TGTTGTTATTGAAATGGGAGATGATTTAGAAATTCATAAAATTGAAATTCAAAAATAATATTTTTTTGTATTTATGAATATATATGTTAAAATAATGGTAAGGAATTTAAAAATAATATATAAATTATGTCTATTTTAGATGGAGTTAAGTTATTAGATGAGCTTTCATCAACAGAAAAAGAGAATCTTTCTTTATTTTGTCAAGAAAAATTTTTGAATGCGTGAGAAGTATTGTTTAATGAGGAAGATGAGGCTTCAGCTATGTATTTATTAAAAGAATGAAAAATAGAAATTTCAAGAATTCAAAATTGAGAGAATAATATTATCTGAGAAGTACACGCTGAAGAAATATTATGAGAGATGGCTTTGTTTTGAAATACAGATAAAAGAATGGCAACAGCTACCGCTTCTATTGACAGCACATTAATTGTTATATTAGCGTTTTCAATAAAGGAATTGACACTAAAACATCCTGAATTATTATTAAAAATTAAGAATATTATTAATGATAGGATTATTAGTAATAAAAATACGGTTAAATAAAACAATAATAGTATAAAATGTAAAGCTAAAAATAAAAAATCCTCTTTGTTTTCAGCTTTTTTTGTATATAATTTTTATGAAATCTTTAATTTTAAATTAATTTCTATGATTAAACAGAAACAGGCCTTTACTTTAGTGGAACTAATAGTAGTAATTACAATTTTAGCAATACTTTGAACAATAGCTTTTATATCATTACAATGATATAGTGCATCATCAAGAGATAGTGTAAGAATATCAGACGTATCAAATATGAAAACGTCATTAGAATTATTTCATCTAAATGCAGGGAAATATCCACTACCAGATGATAATGAAATAGTAGATTACGCTTGAGAACCTCTGTGGTATCAATGATTTTTATGAACTACAGTAGTTTCACAGCTTTCAAGAAATCTAAATGAAATTCCAACAGATCCATTAACAGATAAAAAATATATATATTCAGTATCTAATAATAAAAATGAATTTGAAATATTAAATCTATTAGAATGAGATTTAGCATTAAATACAATAACACAAACGAATGCTGCTACTCTTACGGTAATACCAAGAATAGATGGAACATATAATGGTGTTTTTATAAAAACATCTATAAATATAATACCGGTACCAAGTATAATAACGGCAGAAAATATATCAGAATGATTAACTTTAGATACTACAAATATACATTCACAAGTAATATCAGGTTGAGAAAATATACCTAATGTATGAAATGTGAATTATAATACTTGAGCGTTAGATTGATTACAACTTGTAGCAACATGAGTAATAACAAAAAATTCAACTGATGAAGAAAAAGAATCAGTAATGAAAGCAATTCAAGATGCATATAAGGATTCTATATTAGCAGTTGATGATATATATGAGTATATATTAAGTAAAACCACAACAGAAGACTTGGTTCTTTTATTAGACTCTGTGGTTTTAAATAATACAACAAGTTGAGTAATTGTAGCTTCAGTAGTTGTGATTGATAATACAAGTTGTAAAACAATATTAGAATCTGATGAAAATTCTATTGATGGAACTTATACAATAGATCCAGAAGATAACTGAGTATGATTTGATGTATATTGTGATATGATTACTAATTGATGAGGGCGGACAATGGTATTAAAATCAGTGGTAGATAATTCAGATTTTTATTATTCTAGTTCTCAGTGGACAAATGCAATAAATTATAATGAATGAGATTTTGCATTATGGTGATGAAATAATGCAAAGTATTGATCGTACAGCACAGTAACTTGAACAGATTTTTTGGTTAAGTTTGAAACTCAATGAAATATTTTAATAGAAAATTTAACTCCAAATACCGCATATTATTATGCTGTAAATGAGACAGTAAGTAAGTTTGAATGATGAAATGTGTGTAATGCTTGGGCTACAACAGTACATCCTATAAATCCAATTTGGCAGATGCAAAGGTCAGCAGGGGTGTTAGGAACTTCTTTATATTGAGGCTCTTTAAGTATGGCTAGATTTTGAATATTAGCAGAAAATAAATTGAACCAAACTACTTATATAGGTACATTTTGGAATTCATCAGTATGATTATGAATATATTGACAATCATGAGAGAAATGAAGTTGAAATGCTTGATTTTGAGAATATGAATGTACTGATTATATTATTGATTCATGAACTTGGTTTTTTAAAGGACATTTATATATTAGATAATATTTTTAATATAAAAGATATTTTAAGTAATTGATGATATAAATAAAGAGAATAAAAAAAACTTTAAAAAAGATTTGCATTAGGTTCTTTTATGTATATACTCCAAGCACTTCGTAATTTTAATCGACTTTATTGATGTCAAATAAACAAGATAAAATAGAGGTAGAGTGAACTATTTTGAAGACTCTACCTGGCCTGGTTTTTGTTATACAATTACCAGAAGAGTTTTGATGATGAGTTATTCAATGATATCTTAGCTGAAAAATGAGAAACAACTTTATCAAGCTTATTGAGTGAGATAGGGTCTTAGTTGAGCTTTCTCCTTATGATTTAACTAAGTGAAGAATAATTTTTAGGCAAAAGTAATGTTTTGCACTTTTAAATCTGAGTGTATTAATTTAATTAACTTATTAATTGCTATGAAAGTAAGAGCTTCTGTTAAACCTATATGTAATAACTGTAAGGTTGTAAAAAGAAAAGGTATTGTTAGGGTTATATGTCAAACTGCAAAACATAAACAAAGACAAGGTTAAGTAAAGACGCAAAGAAATTTCGTAGAAATTGATTTGTTGACTTTAGTTACACTAATCTATAACTAATGAATAGTGGTGTAAGCATGTAATACTAAGAATCTTTAAAATAAAATATTATTTAATATTTAATTATTAATTTATATGGCAAGAATTGCTTGAGTAAATTTACCAAATGGAAAGCATGCAGAAATTGCATTAACTTACATTTATGGTATTGGTAGAACTAATGCTAGTGAAATATTAGCAAAAGTAAAAATTGAAAAAACAACAAAAATTGAATTACTTTCTGAAGCTGATTTAGATAAAATCAGAGATGAAATTAAAGCAAGTCATGTTGTTGAATGAGATCTTAGAAGATTAGTTTCTGGTAATATTAAAAGATTACAAGAAATTAATTGTTATAGAGGTATAAGACACAGAAAAAGACTTCCAGTTAGAGGCCAAAATACAAAAACTAATGCTAAGACTAGAAAAGGTAAGTCTGTAGCTGTAACTGGTAAAAAGAAATAATAAATATGTCTAATATTTATTTTAGATATATTATACTTTATAAAAAATTTATTTTAAATTATGGCTAAAACAACTGTAAAGAAAAGTAAAAAAACTAGACAAATTATACCACATGGACAAGCTCATATTATGGCTTCATTTAATAATACTATTATTAGTATAACAGATGAAAAAGGTAATGTGTTAACTTGGGCTACTGGTTGATCTGCTGGTTTTAAGGGTGCTAGAGAGTCTACTCCTTATGCTGCTCAAGTTACTGCTGAACAAGCAATTAAAAGAGCTAAAACACTACATTCAATTGAATCTGTAGATGTTTATGTAAAAGGTATTGGTATTGGTAGAGAGCAAGCTATTAGAGGTTTAATATCAGCTGGTGTTGAATTAAAAGCTATTTACGATATCACTCCTATTCCACATAATGGATGTAGAAAAAAGAAAGTAAGAAAATTATAATATTTACTTATTTGTAAACTTTAAATTTTAAATTTTAAATTTAACTATGAGGTATACTTGACCAAAGAAAAAACTTTGTAGAAGAGAAGGTGTTAATTTGTTTGGTACTGAAAAATATGATTTAAATAATTCTAAAAGAGCTCCTTTAAGAAGTAGAAAAACATCAGAATATGGTACCCAACTAAGAAAGAAACAATTAGCGAAAAGAATGTTCGGATTATCTGAAAAACAATTTGCTTCTTATTTCAAAAAAGCACAAAAATCTACTGCAGCATGAACTACATGAGAAAAAATGTTAACATTAATAGAATTAAGGTTAGATAATGTAGTTTATAGAGCTAACTTCGCTAGAACTAGAATGCAATCTAGACAATTCGTAAGTCATGCTCACTTTACGGTTAACTGAGTTAAGGTAGATGTTCCTTCAATTTCAGTTAAAGTATGAGATGTTATTTCTCTAAGAGATAAACTAAAGGAAAGTCCACTATATAAATCTTTATTAGAAGAGTTAGGTGAGTTTTCAAAACAAAACAAAGGGAAAGTTTCTGGGTGTAAATGGATAGAAGTTGATTCTAAAAAATTATCAATCACAATTAAAGCGATACCTACTAAAGAAGATTTTGAACAAATTATTGATATTCAAAAAATAGTAGAGTTTTACTCAAAATAGTTTAATTATTTTTGTAATCAATTTTATAATATGCACATTATACATAATACAATTTGAGTTCCTAAGATTATACAAAAAGAAGTAGATACTAATTCAACTTCTTTCACAGTATGACCATTACCAAAAGGATATGGTATTACTTTAGGTAATTCTTTAAGAAGAATATTACTTTCTTCTATTCCTGGTACAAGAATTACTTGAATAAAAGTTAAAGGCATAAGCCATGAATATTCTACACTACCATGAGTAAAAGATAGTATAATTGATATTATACTTAATCTAAAAGGTTTAGTATTAAGTAAAGGAGACACTGGTATTGAATGGTTAAAACTTTCAAAATCAAAATCATGAAAAGTTACTGCGGCTGACATAAAAGCACCTGCATGAATAGAAATATTAAATAAAGATTTATATATTACTGAGATTGATCAAGATGGGTTAGAATTAAATATTGATATCAGAGTTGAAAAATGAGTTTGATATATGAGTGTTGAAGAATTAAAAGAAACAGAAGAGGATGTTGAAGTATTACTTGTTGATGCTAATTACTCTCCTGTAGTAAATGTTAAATACAACATTGAACAAACAAGATTTGGAGATATGACTAATCTAGATTCTCTTGAAATGGTAGTTACTACAAATGGAGCAATTACTCCAGTAGATGCTATAAAATTTTCATGAGATATGCTAACTTCATATTTTTCTATATTCAATGAAAAATCTTTACAAGTTGAATGACAATTCATATCAAATGTAAAAGAACTTATTAATAAAGAAAAAGAAGAAGTACAAGAAGAATTAGAAAAAGAGAGCTATACTCCAATTGAAATTATGGGATTATCTCCAAGAACATTGAATGCGTTAATTAATTGAAATATTCTTTCAATTGAAAAACTTACTAAATGTACTGAAACAAAACTTTCTTCTATCAAATGATTTGGTAAGAAAGCAATGACAGAGATAAGATTATCTCTTGCTGAAAGAGGACTGAAATTACTAGGAGACGATTAAAAAAGTCAATTTATAACTATTACACTTATTAAAAATGAGACATAGAGTTAGAAAACATTTGAAGTTTAGTAATAAAAGCTATGCACATAGAGATGCTATGCAAAGAAATTTACTGACATCTTTTTTCATACATAAATCAGTTAAAACAACCGTAAAGAAAGCTAAATTAATAGTTCCTATGGTTGATAAACTAATTAATGTAGTGAATACAAAAGATGAAATGAATGCAATTAGATATGTAATGAAATATCTATTTACAAAGGAGGCATCAATTGAATTATTCAAAAATGTTGCACCAAAATACAAGGGAAATAAAACATCTGGTTTTACTAGAGCTACTGCTATCAAATTAAGAGATGGTGATAATGCTAAAATAGTAAAATTAGAGTTAGTTTAATTTAATTATACTTAATTGATAGACATGAAAACTATTACTCCAAAACAATTAAAGGGGGACGAAAGAAAATGGTATGTAATTGATGCAAGTGAACAAACTTTAGGTAGACTAGCAACTCAAATTGCAGTTATTCTTAAAGGGAAAAATAAAGTATCGTTTGCTCCTCATTTAGATAATGGGGATTACGTAATAGTAACAAACTGTGATAAATTTAAAGTAACTTGAAAAAAGTTAACTGACAAAATGTATTACAGACATACAGGTTACTTAGGTGGTCTTAAAGAAATCTCTCTAGAAGATTTGTTAATAAAAAAACCAACAAAAGCATTAGAACTTGCTGTTAATGGTATGTTACCAAAAAATAAATTGAGAGCATGAATGATATCTAGATTAAAACTATTTACTTGAGATGAACATTCGTTCAAAGCTCAACAACCAGAACTTATAAAATAATAACTGTTTATGACAAATAAATATACTTACACTATTTGAAAAAGAAAAACTGCTTCTGCTCAAGTAAAATTATTTGAGGGAAAAGGTGTTGATATGGTTAATGGTAAAAAATTATCTGAATATGTTACAAGATCAGATTTATTTGATACTATTTATTCTCCACTAAAACTTTGTAAAGTAAAAGAAAAATTTTATTTCGAAGTTGCAATTTCAGGGTCAGGTCCTTCTGCTCAAGCAGAAGCAATCAGACATGGACTTGCTAGAAATTTAGCTTCATCTGATGAATGATTCAAAAAAGTGTTAAAAGCTGCTGGATTATTAACTAGAGATGCTAGAAAAGTGGAAAGAAAGAAACCAGGTAAACATAAAGCAAGAAAGGGAATGCAATGGTCAAAAAGATAATTTTTGACAATGATTTCTACTTAATAATAAAACCTCTCTCTTGAATTCTCTCTCCTTGTCAGGAGAAAGAGGCTCAAATGATAGATTTATTATTACTAATTTACTAATTATAATTGAAAAATGCCAACTATTAATCAATTAGTTAAAAGAAAGAGAAAGACTCCTTCTACTAAGAGTAAATCTCCTGCATTACAAATGATTAAAAATTCTATTAAGAAAACTCAATCATTTATTCCAGGTGGATGTCCTCAAAAAAGAGGAGTGTGTGTTAAAGTTACGACTATGACACCAAAAAAACCTAATTCTGCCCTAAGAAAAGTAGCTAGAGTTAGACTTACAAACGGTATGGAAGTTAATGCTTACATCGGATGAGAAGGTCATAATTTACAAGAGCATTCAGTTGTTGCTATTAGAGGTGGTAGAGTTAAAGATTTACCATGAGTAAGATACCATGTTGTTAGATGAGTACTAGATTGTGAAGGTGTTCAAAATAGAAAACAAGGTAGATCTCAATATGGTACAAAAAAACCAAAATAGTCTATAAAAAATGCGGAGTAAGCTTAACAATTGCTGAAAAGACCGCAATATTATTTATTAATTGTTCTTGAATATGAAAATGAATGAAGAATTATCAATGTTTGATAAATTCGTAAACTACGTGATGCTAGATGGTAAAAAAAGTTTAGCTAAAAAAATAATGGCTGATACTTTCGCAGAAATTAAAGCTAAAGGACAAAAAAATCCACAAGCTATCTTCGATAAAGCTATTGAAAATATTGTTCCAAGAATTGAGGTTAGACCAAAGAGAGTATGAGGTTCTATTTACCAAGTACCTCAAGAAGTTAAACCAAAAAGACAATTATTTTTAGCTTCAAAATGGATAATTGATGCTGCTAGAAGTAAAAAAGGTGCATCTTTCTCTAAATTCCTTGCTATGGAATTAATTGAAGCTGCTAATGAAACTGGAACTGCTTTTAAGAAAAAATTAGAAGTTTACAAAATGGCAGAAGCCAATAAAGCATTTGCTAGATTTGCAAGAAGATAATAAAATATCTTAAATATATTTTTTTAGTTAATAATTTTTAAACAATGGCTCATAAGAAAGCTCAATGATCTACTAGTAATGGTAGAGATTCAAATGCCAAAAGACTTGGTGTTAAACTATTCGGTGGACAAAAAGCTATTTCAGGAAATATTATCGTTAAACAAAAAGGTAATAAATTCTGGCCAGCTCAAGGTGTTTCACAATGAAGAGATTTTACTCTTTTCGCTACTACTGAATGAACTGTAACTTTTACTGAAAAGAAAAAGACAAGATTCGATGGTAGAAAATACAAAGATACTTTTATCTCTGTAGTATAATTAATATAAAATAAAAAAGAACAAGTAATTCATTACTTGTTCTTTTTTATTTTATTATACTCCCAGGGTTAGTGTATGTATTGCTTTCTAACACTCTTCAGGGCATTGATGAAGTATTTATTCATGTTTTACAATTGTCTCATATTATTACTCATAATTTATGTAATCATGTGTCTATTAGTATTCATTTAACAAGTACTTTTATATTTGCTTTGTCATGTCTTAGGTTTGCAGATATAAATCATCCTCATAAATTATTATTATTTCATATTATTGAATCTCAAATATAACTTAGATGTGCTATGTTTGTTTTGTTTCATATAGTTGTATTTTTCAATTCTACTGCATTTCATATCTTACATGATTCTCATATAACTATTCATGATCTTAAATACGTATTAGGTCAGATAGAAGTATTTTTTCATATATATGCATTTCATTCAATATATGTTCATGATTTTAATATTGCTCATTCTTCCAAAACAATATTTCATTTAATTATTACTCATTCTTCGATTTCTCATTTTATTTCAGATTTTGACAATTTGTTTAAAAGATGTGCATTCGCTGATAACATATCCCAAGGATATGTTATATCTATTGCATCTTCAACAATTTCTATTGCTTTGAAGGGAAATTTTGCTACGAATAAATTTATAGCATCTGTTAATTCATATTCTCATCTGCTTGATAAATCTATTTGATTAATATATTCAAGTATTTTTGAATCAAATTTATAGGCTCAAAAATTTGCAAGATTTCAAATATATTTTTTAGGTTTTTCAGTTATATACAGTGTGTTTCAATCTGAATCAACTTTAACTATTCAATAATTTTCAGGATTTTCTACTTTTTTTACTAATACTCAAAATCAAGCAAAATTTATTATATTTTTTAAATTGTTTTCACCATAAATACTATCTCAATTCAAAACAATTATATCAATATCTGATTCTATTCAAAATAAAGCAGCGGCAGTTCATTTTTCTTCTCATTGAGTTTTATATGTAATTTTTACTCATTTATAATCATCTCAAAAAGCTTCTTTAATCAGTTCTTGTTTATGTTTTACTACTAAAACAATTTCAGTTACATGTTTATGTATATTTTCTAGATTGCGTTCTATTATAGATTTTCAACAAATTTTAACAAGTGGTTTTGGTATAGAATTAGTTAGAGGTTTCAAACGACTTCAATTTCAAGCAGCTAGGATTATTGCTTTCATAATTTTATATATAATTTATAATTTTCTTCATTATAAACCTGCTTAACAAAAAAGCAAAATTATTAACTATTTTTTAACAAAAAAACTCTATTTTTTCTTGATTAATAAGAGAATATAAGTATATTTAATAGGTAATATTTTAAGTTCTAAACGACTATATAGTTATGTCAGAAAATGAAAATCCAGAATTAGATATTGAGGGGGATAATAATAATGAAAATGAAGAACAAACTTGATTAGAAATTCCAAAATGATTAGTATATTCTTGAGATAAAGATAGAAACATTAGAGATGAAATGGAAACATGTTATCTTGATTATGCGATGAGTGTAATTGTATCAAGAGCACTACCAGATATCAGAGATGGTTTTAAACCAGTACATAGGAGAATAATGTATTCTATGCATGAACAAGGTTTAAAAGCTAGTGCTAAATTTAGAAAATCAGCTACTGTAGTTTGACATGTATTATGAAATTATCATCCTCATGGTGATAGTTCAGTATATGAGGCTATGGTTAGAATGGCTCAAGATTTTTCACTTAGATACCCTTTAGTTCATGGTCAAGGTAACTTTTGATCAATGGATGGTGATAGTGCAGCAGCATACAGATATACTGAAGCGAAAATGACTAAATTAGCTGAAGCCATGCTTGCTGATATAGAGAAAGAAACAGTAGATTTTAGAGATAATTTTGATACTACAAAACAGGAGCCTAGTGTTATGCCAACTAGAATACCTAACTTACTTATGAACTGAGTAATGGGTATTGCTGTAGGTATGGCAACAAATATACCACCACATAATCTAAATGAATTAATTGATGCTATAAAATTTTTATTAGAAGTTACTAATAGAGAAGAGGTTACAGTTGAAGATTTAATGGAATATATAAAAGGTCCAGATTTTCCAACCGGATGAATAGTTTATGATAAGGAAGCCTTATTAACAGCTTATTCTACCGGTAGAGGATCAGTTAAAATGAGATGAGTTGCTAATATTGAACAAAATAAAAAATGAAGAAATATTATTCATATTTCTGAAATACCATATCAATTAAATAAATCAGTTTTTATAGAAAAAATTGCAGCTTTAGTTAGAGATAAAAAAATTATTTGAATATCAGATTTAAGAGATGAATCAAATAAGGATGGTGTTAGAATAATTATTGAATTAAAAAAAGATGCTTTCCCTAAAAAAGTATTAAATCTTTTATATAAATTAACTCCTTTGCAAACAAGTTTTGGTTATAATATGATTGCTTTGTGAGAAAGATGAACACAACCTAGATTGTATAATTTAAAAGACTTTTTAGTAGCATTTATTGATCATAGAAAAGAAGTAGTAGAAAGAAGAACGCAATTTGAACTTAAAAAAGCTGAAGCTAGAGCTCATATATTAGAGGGATTAAAAAAGGCTCTTGATCATATAGATGAAATAATAAAAACTATTAAAGCAGCTGACACAAAAGACTCTGCAAGAACAGCTTTGATAGAAAAATTTAATTTTTCTTATATTCAAGCAGAAGCTATTTTAGAAATGAAATTGAATAAATTAGCTGGACTTGAAAGAAAGAAACTTGAAGATGAACTTAACGAAAAATTAATAATAATTACAGATTTAAAAGATATTTTAGCTAAACCAGAAAGAATAGTGTCTATTATTAATGAAGAATTAGACGAAATAAAAGAAAAATTTTGAGATGAGAGAAGAACTGTCGTGAATATTGCTAAGATTTGAGAATTTAATCCAAAAGATACTATTCCTAATGAAGAGGTATTTGTTGTATTAACAAAAAAATCTTATATTAAAAGATTAAAAGCAACTACATTTAGAACTCAAAGAAGATGAGGTAAATGAGTAGCTACATGAGCAAAAGAAAATGATGAAATTAAATTGATTATATCAACTCAAAATCATTCGGATTTATTATATTTTACTACAAAAGGTAGGGTATTTACACTTCCAGCTTATGAAATTCCTGAGACAAGTAGAATAGCAAAAGGTCAACCAATAATTAATTTTATTTGATTACAAAAAGATGAAGAAATTGCTGCTATTATGGATAGTTCAATTGAAAATAGTAAATATTTATTCTTTGTAACTAAAAATGGTCAAGTTAAAAAGCTTGATATAGAATTAGTGCAAAATATTAGAGCAAATTGATTAAAAGTATTATGAGTAAAAGATTGAGATGAGCTTAGTTGGGTTAAAACAACAACTTGAGAAGATTCTATTTTTATAGCAACAAGTGAATGAAAAGCTATACAATTTTCTGAGGATGATGTAAGACCTATGTGAAGAGCTGCTTCATGAGTAAGATGAATTAGATTAAAACCAAAAGATAAGGTAATAGAAGTTGCAATAGTATGAGAAGATAAAGATTATGTGTTTATAGTTACTGAAAATGGTATGTGAAAACTTACTGAAATAGATGGATATAGAAACCAAAAAAGATGAGGAACGTGAGTAAAAGCTATGGCTAAGACAAAAAAAACTGGTAAATTAATTTGAGCTCATATGTTGAGTGAACAAGATAGAAAAACTTCAGAAATAATTCTTATTTCTAAATGAGGACAAACTATTAGAATGAATCTTAAATGAATAAGAAAAACTTCTAGAGTTACTCAATGAGTTATTCTTACTAAATTAAAAATTAAAAATGATAAAGTCGTAAGATCTTCTATTGTAAGAGAGGGGGAAGATGTTGATGAATAAATAGAAAAAGAATTAATTTAAAAAATTAATTCTTTTTTTGTATTTCTTTTTTAAATTTGTTAATTTCAAAACCATTTGGTCACAATAGATATCTTTTAGTAAATAATTCTTCTATTTTAGATGATCATTTTATGTTACTATTATTTTTATATCCATCTCAAATTGCTTGATAACCGTTTTCAGTTTTAAATAATTCTATAAATTCTTCTAATGTGTTGTTTATATTTATTTCTTTTTTTCAAACAGATTTTAAAATAGAATTTAAGAAAATTTTTATTTCATTTTCTCATAATAAATTGTCATTATAGTTCACATTTGATCAAGAAATACTTCAAATACTATTTGAAATAGCTACTCTATATTCCCATAAATTACTTAATCAAACTTTGTTTAGAGTACTATAAAAATTAATCAAATTTTCAGTTGCTTCTGGGTTTCATAAGGTAAGTTTTTTCTCTTCTTCAGAAATAGTTATATTTTCTCAACTAGGGATTGTTATTTTATATCCATTATTAGTTGGGATGTAATCATTTTCTTGTAAGGTTAGATTATTACTTATTGTTTTTTCTAACTCTTTATTTTCATTATAATAATCTTTATATTTAGTTTCATGAGCAGTTAATGCTTTATCTAAATTTTGATTATCTTTTCTCAAGAAAGTCATTATTTCTTGATTAGTTTTTCATTCTTTTTTATATTTTCTATATGTTTTGATATCTTTTTTACTGAAATTTGTAGCAGAAATGTAAGCTTTTTCGATATCAATTTTATTTTGTTCAAGAAGTTTTAGTTTTGTAGTTTTTTCTTGTATTTCTTTTATACTTAATCCTGAAAAATCACTCAATTGAATTGATTGTATTTGTGAATCAATTTCAAAAGACCTTATATTAATTACTCATTGAGTAAACCCCATAATTTCAGTATCATCCAATAATACAATTTTTCTTTTAGGATGACTTTTATTATATTTAATAATTTCTTTTGCGTTAAAATTATCTATTATATCTATAGCCCCTAAAGAGCAAGGATTATTATCAAAGTGTCATTTTAATTTATTGAAGAAAATTATAGCAATGTCTTCATCTCAGTTAAATCTTTCTTTTATTTGGTTTATAAGTTTACTCTTTTTTTCTTTTAGTTTTTCTTGTTGTTCAATCTTAAGAGTATTTTTAAGTATTTCGGTTCATTGTATACTATTAGGACATTGGCCTTGTTTTATTCTTGGCTCCCATTGTTTTAAAAATTTTGTTCTTAAATCTTTATTTTGTTGTATATATAGCTCAGCTTTTTTAGTATCTTCATTTGAAAAATCAAGTGTTTTTTTAGTAAAATCTTCTGGAGTTTTTGATTGGAATAATTCAGAATACTTTATTATATCATCTACTATTTCTGATAATCAAATATTTATTAATTCTTTTTTAGCAATTTGATTTTCTTTGTTACTATCTTCTGTTTTCCAAATTTTTCATAATTGGATAAGTATATTTTTTCAAAAGATTTTTAATAATTTATTTTTATTTAGAAGATTATTATTTTTTAAATATTTAAGATAATTTGTAAGTGCCATAGAATTGATATTAAATATATCTTTTCAATTAGCTTCTGATTCAAAATCAGAAATAGATATTAAATAGTTTCATTTTTCATCACCATTAAATCATCTTAAAAATTCATTATTATATCATTTTTCGAAAGAACTTTTTCATAATATTTTTTTAATAAGAGTTTCTTGAAATACGTTGACTTCATATTTATTATCTAATTCATCAATAGAATTATTTCATACAATTACCTCGTACGCTTTACCAAGCCTTGATGCTTCTTCAAAGTTAGAATATTTGTCATTTAAATATTCAAGAGCACCAACTGCTTCATCTTTAGAAAATGTTGATAAAATCTTTGTAAAAATATCATTAGATTTTTCTTTTATTGTTTTGTTATCAGCTCAGGTAAAATTATTGGTTAATTTTGAAAACCAACTAGTTGTTTCTATAATATCATTTTTTTCTGCTAATCTAATAACATCAAATAGTTCAAGCTTAATTTTTGTTAATTCATCAAGAGTTATTTTATTGTCTTTTTTAAGAGACTCTATAATACTTTTTCTTAATTCTTCATTTTCCTTTTCAAATTTTTCTAATAATTTTGTATTTCAGCTTTTGCGAACAGACTTTAAAATGTCATCAGCCTCCTTTAGAGAGCTGTTAACATCATTCTCAGATTGTTCATCAGAATTTGATGATTCAACTTGAGTAATTAATTTATATTTTCTATATGAATCTTTAGCTCACATTGTTTTATAATTAATAAATTTATATTTATTTTATCATATTTATAGTTTATAAACAAATAGAGTATGTTGTAAAGCTGTTTTTTTAAAAAAAATAGCTTTTTTGTAGTCAGAAGTTATACTTAATCCATTATTAATAATAAATTTATTATGCAATATAGAAAATATGCTTTTACATTAGTAGAATTGATAGTAGTAATAACAATTCTAGCTATTCTATGAACAATAGCGTTTATATCATTACAATGATATTCAAAAACAGCAAGAGATTCTACTAGAATATCAGATTTATCAACAATGAAGACCTCACTGGAATTATTTAACCTAGATTCATGAAAATATCCAGAACCAACATATTGATTTGATGTAATATATTCATGATCAGAAGTATGGACACAATGAATATTCTGAATAGATACAACAAACAATGTAGAAAGATTAGATAAAATACCAAAAGACCCATTAACAGATAAAGAATATACATATTCAGTAACAAAGACAAGACAAGAATATCAATTAGCTTGATTAATGGAATGAGATGAAATAGTATTAAATTGATTAAATACTCAAACAAATGCGTGAGATACAATTGCAACAGCAATAGTGATATGAAATTATAACTGACAAACACTTAAAACAGAAACATGAACAACTTGTGAGATATTATCAGTTCCATCAATAATATCATCAGAATGAGATATAACAACAGATTTAAAAACAATATTAGATAATCAAGATTTAGTATATAGTTGATATAATAATTTACCATCAAACTATATAGATAGTAAGTATAAAACAGATGAATGATTTTTATTTACTTCAGAAAAGTTAGTTGTATATTCAGATAATAAAGAATGTGGTTTATTATATGAAGAAGATCCAACAGCAAGAATAAATCTTATAAAAAACCTACAAACAGCATACAGCTGAACCATATTAGAAAACAATGATAATATTAGAAGATTAGTTGCATTAGATATAACAGATATAAATTCAATTACATTATTATCTACAGTTTTAGTAAATAATAATTTGTGATGAGAAATAACATCATATGAAACAGATGCACTTATATGTGAAGAATGAGAACATACAGAAGATGGAATTAATTGTATAGCTAATACCTGAGTATGTACAATAACTAATTGAACATGAACTGATACCTGGAATTGAATTGATTGGGATTGTACATTAAATACGTGTAATATAGATTTTTATAATAATGTAGATGATACATGTAGTATTGTATGAGTATGATACTATTCAAATGCAACTGATACAACAAGAACTGCTTGTACTAATAAAATAGCTAATAGTACATATACAAGTGATTGAGGTTGAAATAATAATTGTTCTTATTCTTGTGATTCTTGATATGAATTAAATTGAGGTGTATGTGAAGCTTTACCATATTCATCATGTACTACTAAATGACAAATTAAAACTGCTACTACTAAATATTGATCTTGTACTACATATGATATAATTGTTTGTAGTTGAGTATGAAGTTGATATGCAGTAGCAGCTTGTAATATATGAACAAATACAGCGTGAACAACTTCGACTTCATATGGTAAATATTTCCAATGGTGAAACAACTTTTGATCTAATATTTGATGATCAATCACTACTACAAGGGTAAATGCTTCTTGATATGGCCCATGAAATTATTATACATCATCTCCTAACTTTATAAAGTGATATAGTGATTGGACCAATCCTCAATATAGTAATTTATGGTGAGATGATGTTGATACATCAATTGCTAGACAAGGACCTTGTGAATCATGATATCATATACCAAAAAAGGATGAATGGACTTGAATAATAGCTGATGGTTGATGGTGAACTAATTGATCTAGTATGTCTACTGCACTTAAATTACCAATTGCATGATTACGTAATCGGTCTACAGCATTATGAACTAACGTTTGAGTTTTATGATATTACCGGGCTTCAACTCCTTATTCAACACAAGGGAATGATTTGAAAATTGGTATAGATAGTATTTCTGCAACTAGTAGTTATGCTCGTGGACATGGTCATAGTATTAGATGTTTTAGAAATTAAATCTATATATAGTATATATTAATTATTTGAGAAAATTACATTATTTTATTAAAACATAAAAAATAACTTAAAATAAAGTTGTTTTTTATGTTTTTTTAGCTAAAATTTATTCAAATTTCTTTATTAAATTAAAATTAAAAATATGGAATATAATAGTGGTGAAATTAGACAAAAATATTTGGATTTTTTTAAAACAAAAAATCATGCTGTAATACCTAGTGCATCAGTAGTACCAGAGAATGATCCTACGGTTTTATTTAATACCGCTGGTATGCAACCTCTTGTTCCTTATTTACTAGGTGAAAAACATCCTTCAGGGAAAAGATTAGCAGATTCACAAAAATGTATTAGAACAGGGGATATTGAAGAAGTAGGTGATAATTCACACCTTACTTTTTTCGAAATGCTAGGGAATTGGTCACTTTGAGATTATTTTAAAAAAGATTCTTTAGCTTATAGTTATGAATTTTTAACGAGCAAAGATTGGTTAGCTTTGGATCCAAAAAAAATAGCTGTTACTGTTTTTGAAGGTGATGAAGATGCTCCTAGAGATGAAGATTCAGCTAACATTTGGTTTGAAATTTGAATACCTAAAGATAAAATCTCATATTTGCCTGCATCTGAAAATTGGTGGGCTGCTGGGTCAACAGGACCATGTTGACCAGATTCTGAAATTTTTTATTGGGTATGAAAAAGTGAATTTCCTACTGAAGAGAGTAATGTAAAAAATGATGAAGATAATTGGATGGAAATTTGGAATAATGTATTTATGGAATTCAATAGATTAGAAGATTGAACTTTAGAAAACCTACCAGCACAAAATGTAGATACGGGTATGTGATTGGAAAGAATAACAGCAACTTTAAATTGAGAAAAAACAGTTTACAATACTGACATTTTTAGAGATATAATTAATACAATATCAAAAGAAATAAATGTAGAATATAATGAAAAAACATTGAGGTCAATTAGGATAATTGCTGATCATTCTAGAACAGCAACTGTTATGATTTCAGATTGAGTTTTGCCTTCAAATGTTGATCAGGGTTATGTACTTAGAAGACTTATGAGAATTGCAATAAGACAAGCTTATAAACTATGATTTAAATGAGATTTTTTATATAAAGTTGCGGATGTTGTAATCTGAAAATTATGAGTTGCTTATCCTCATATGATTGAAAAAAGACAAGAAATTATAGATGAAATTTTAAAAGAAGAAAAACAGTTTGGAGAAACTTTGGAAAAAGGTATGAAAGAGTTTGATAAACTTCTTGAATGATTTAAAATTGCTAGAGAAAGATCATGAGTTGAAATAACTAATATTTCATGAGATAAAGCCTTTAAACTTTATGATACTTTTGGTTTTCCTCTTGAAATGACAATGGAACTTGCTCATGAAAGGGGACTTACTGTTTGAGAAGAATGATTCCACGTGGCTCATAAAAAACATCAAGAATTATCAAGAGCATGAGCAGAAAAAAAATTTAAATGAGGTCTTGCTGATAACTGAGT
This sequence comes from Candidatus Altimarinota bacterium, assembly GCA_045107135.1. Taxonomy (GTDB): domain Bacteria; phylum Patescibacteriota; class Gracilibacteria; order BD1-5; family UBA6164; genus UBA6164. Next base: position 27,525 of record JASFZI010000064.1, on the reverse strand, counting down.
AGAAACAACAGCTCTTCATTCAGCAACGCATCTTTTACTTGCATGATTAAATAAAGTATTGTGATGATGAGTGACTCAAAAATGATCGAATATTACACCTGAAAGATTAAGATTTGATTTCAATTTTGATAGAAAAGTTGAAAGAGAAGAATTAGATAAGGTAGAAGAATATGTAAATGATGCAATAGCTAAATGATGTGTAGTTGAGTTAAAAAATATGGATAAAAATGAAGCTAAAGCTTCGTGAGTTGAATGAAGTTTTTGGGAAAAATATCCTGATGTTGTAAAAGTATATACTTTTAATTCTCCAGATTGAAAAGTTGTCTCAAAAGAATTATGTGGATGACCTCATGTAGAAAACACATGTGATATGTGAAAATTTAAAATAAATAAAGAACAATCTTCGAGTAGAGGAATTAGAAGAATAAAGGCAATTTTAATTAAAGATTAATTTTATGAATACAAAAGATAAAATAAATATTACAACTATTGGTTGATGAAATGGTAGTTATGGATTATTATCATCTATTAGAGATAATGATGATTATAACATTTCTGCTATTATATCTATGAGTGATAGTGGTTGATCAACATGAGTTTTGAGAGAAGAATTTAATATGCTTCCGCCTTGAGACGTAAGAAGGTGAATTATGGCATTATCTAGAGAGCATGAAGTAGTAAAAAAACTTTTTGATTATAGATATGAAAAGGATGGTTCTGTTTGAGGACATAGTCTTTGAAATCTTATTATAACTGCAATGGCAGATATAACGGGTAGTTTTGATAAGTGACTTAAACAGGTAGCAAAAATGTTTAAAGTAAAGTGAAGAGTTATTCCTGTTACATTAGAATTATCACATTTAAATGTTAAACTTGAAGATTGAAAAACCGTAGAATGAGAAACTAATATAGATACAAAATTAACAGAAAAATCATCACCTATTAAAAAAGCATATTTGACTCCAACTGTAAAAGCTAATCCTAAGGCTATTACCGCGATTGAAAAGTCTGATGTAATAATTATCTCATATTGAGATTTATACACCTCTATTGTTCCAAATTTACTTGTTAAATGAATAAAACAAGCAATAGCTGAAAACAAAAAAGCAAAAGTAATATATTTTTGTAATTTAATGACAAAACCTTGAGAAACGACAGATTTTGAAGCTATTGATTTTATAAATATAATTGAAAAATATTTATGAAAAGATATTTTGGATTATGTAATTGTAAATAATGGATATATATCTGATTGTATGGCTGATAAATATAGGTCATTAGAAAAGAAAAAACCAGTGAAAGTTAAGGATAAAAAATATTTTAAATGAAAAAATTATAAGGTGATAGAAGCAGATTTATTACATCAAGATACTTTTGTTAGACATAGTTATGATAAGATATGAGAAATGCTGGATAAATTAATAAAAAAAATAGTTAGATAATTACAAGTTATCTAACTTTTTTTCTAAGATTTTCAGATTATTTTTTTAATTTCTAAACTTCTTTTCTTTCTCTTAATGCATTAATAAGGGTTATATTATCAGCATATTCTATATATCAGCTAGATAATCATCTTGATAACCTAGTTACTTTTGTTTTGTATTTTAATCATCTTTTTGCTATTTCTTCTGTAATATATGCGCTAGTAGCTTCTCATTCTATATTTGGATTAGTGGCTAATATTAGTTCCAATTTTCAATCTGATTCTGTTATTTTTTTAAATAATTGTTCAAAATTTAAATCTCATATAAAGACTCAATTTATAGGAGAAATAGCTCATCATAATATATGATAGATTCATTTATATCACCCTGATTCTTCAATAGTTAACATATCTAGATATTCTTCTACTATTGCAATAGTAGTCTTATCTCTCGAAGCAGATTCACATATACTACAATTTTCTTTTGAAATATCAGTTAATCAATGACATGATTTACAAAAATGTACTTTATCTTTTATATTTAATAAATTATCACTAAGATTTTCTACAAAATTTTTATTTGAGGTCAACATAAAAAAAGCTAATTTTGTAGCTGATTTTTCTCATATTCAAGGCAAATAACTTATTGAGTTTATTAATTGTTTTAATGCTTCAGGCAAGGATATAAAATTAAAAATTTTAAAATTTATTTAATTTTATCCAGATATTATTTTTTGTAAACAAAAAATAATATCCTGATAAGTTAGGATATTATTTTTAATAATTATAAACATATTGAACATCATCTTTGATTACTAGATAGTCAGGTTCTCATATTTTTTCCATATTTTGTAAATCATTGTCTTGAAGTATAGTAGATAGACTTTCAAGTTCTGCTATTTTTACATCAAGTAATTCTTTTTCCATTAATAGTGTTTTCTTTTCTATTTCTAATTCTCTAATATTATAACCTTTAGTAGCATTAACATTTAATATCCAAACATAATATAATAGTAATAATGATATTATTGATAATAGTGCAATATAGGTAGAAGTTATTCAGAAATTAAATTTTTCTTTTTCTTTTTTTCTTTTAGAGAAGAAATTCTTTTTTAATTTTTTGTTTATTATTGTTGAATTCACTTTTTATATGTTATTTTAATATAAGTTTTAGACTATCTTTTCAGCAAATCTTGCTTTAGCGCTTCTGCTTCTCGGGTTTTTTTTAATTTCTTCTGTGCTTGGAATTATTGGTTTTTTTGTATGTACTTTTAGTGATTTTTTATGTTCACAACTACATATTATATCTCTACATATACAATCTTTAGTTTCTTTTCTAAATAAATGTTTAGTTATTCTATCTTCCAAAGAGTGAAAACTAATTACAAATATTATTCCATTTTTTTCTAGTAATTTAATAGCATCATTAAGTGAAGTCTCAAGAGCTTTTAATTCTCAATTTACTTCTATTCTAATTGCCTGAAATATTCTAGATTTTGTTTTAGGTAAACCTCAAATTATTTCACTTAAATCAGTCGTTGTTTTAAATTTTTTCTTTTTTCTTTGTTCTACTATTCTTGCTGATATTTTATTTGATCATGGTTCTTCTCAATATTTAAGAAAGATTTCTCTTAATTCGGAAGCCGTATAACTGTTAACTATATCAGCAGCAGTTTTTCATCTAGTTTTATCAAACCTCATATCAAGTGGGCCGTCTAACATGAAACTAAATCATCTATCTGCTTCATCTAAATGCAGAGATGATAATCATAAATCATAGTATATTCATGTAATAGCATTAATTTCTCTCTTATTTAATTCATCTTTCAAATTTCTAAAGTTTGAATTAATGAGGATAATGTCTATTTTTTTATCAATGTTTATTTTATTTAATCTAATTTCAGCTAATTCCAAATTTTTAATATCAGCATCAAATCAAATAAAAATATCTCACTTATTCATTTTTTCGATAATCTTACTTGCATGTCATCACATTCATAGGGTACAATCAACAATTATGTTTTTTTTGTCATTATTAATTCTTATTGAATCTACGAGCTTCTTTAAAAGTACAGAAATATGTCTACTTTCAATCTCCTTTAAATCAGTCATTATATTCGCCAAATGTTAAAAAAATGTTAATTCTTAATTTTGTCTCTCTATTTATAGCAAAACTATACTATATTTTTAATCTTTTTTTCGTACTTGTCAAAACATCTATACATAAACAACTAGACAAACTGTCTAAAATAAGTTATGATATATAAAGGAAAAAACGTATAGTTTTTAACATTTTGTTAACAGTTGTCTACTTAGAAACAAAGTATATAAAAAGAGTATAAATAAAAAACTTGATTTTTTTAAAATATTACTAAAATGGTAATAGTTTATATAAAAATTATAAAAAATGATAAAAATAAAGAAATTGAAAGTTTGAGTAAAAGATAAGGAAATATTGTCAGGAGTAAGTTTGGATTTTGAGCTTTGAAAAAATTATTGTCTACTTTGAAAAAATTGAAGTGGAAAATCTACTTTGTCTTCTTTTTTGATGTGAGATACAAAATATGAATATATATCATGAGAAGTAACTATTGATTGAGAAAATTTACTTGATCTAGATCCTGAGAAGAGAAGTGTAAAAGGATTATTCTTATCTTTTCAGAATGTACCAGAAATTAAAGGAATTAAATTGAGTGAATACCTAAGAACAATATATAATATTCACCTTCAAAATACATCACCTTCAACCATGAAACTTTCCCCTTTTATATTTAAGAGATTTATTAAAAAATTTATTGATGAACTTCATATAGACTCAAGCTTTTTAGACAGAGAATTAAATGTTTGATTTTCAGGAGGAGAAAAGAGAAAAATAGAGATTTTACAAATGAAATTAATTTGACCAAAATATATTATACTTGATGAAATTGATTCGTGACTAGATCTTGATGCATTTAGGGCTGTTGCAGAATTATTAAAACAGTTAAGTGGTGAAAATAACACTTTAATTATTATCACACATTATTTTAAAATATTGGATTACATACATGTAGACAAGGTATATGTAATGAAAGACTGAAAAATAGTAAAAAAATGAGGAATGAGTCTTGCTAAAAAAATAAGTATAAACGGTTTCAAGGATTTATAATTAATATATTTATATAGAAAAAAATAAATAATGATAAAAAAGGATTCAAAAAATATAACTATAACAGGCACTTGGAATTTTCAGGATAATGTTCGTTATACAAATAAAATTATTAAAGGTATTAATGAGGATGTTGTTAGACAGATAAGCTTGTATAATAACGAGCCAAATTGGATGCTTGAGTTTAGATTAAAGGCTTTAAAAATATTTAGAAATAAAGATATGCCAAAATGGGGTCCTGACTTGTCTAAATTGAATTTGGATGAAATATATTATTATGCAAAACCTGAATGAGCGGGGAATAATAAGAGTTGGGATGATGTGCCAGAGAATATTAAAAATACTTTTGATAGATTAGGGATTCCTGAAGCTGAAAAAGAATCTTTAGCTTGAGTTGGAGCACAGTATGATAGTGAAGTTGTCTATCATAGCTTAAAACAAGAATTAGTAGACAAGGGGGTGATATTTGATGATACAAGTATAGCAATTAATAAATATTCTGAGCTTATAAAAAAATATTTTTCTAAATCTATTTCAGTATCAGATCATAAGTTTGCAGCTTTACATTATGCTGTATGGTCTGGTTGAACATTTATGTATATTCCTGCTTGAGTAAAATTGGATGAACCTCTTCAATCATATTTTAGAATGAATAAAAAAGCAGGTGGACAGTTTGAGCATACAATTATTATTTTAGAAGAGAACTCAGAAGCTCATTATATAGAATGATGTAGTGCCCCAAAATATGATGAAAATTCTTTGCATGCTGGGGGTGTAGAAATATTTGTAGGTAAGAATGCTAAGATGAGATATAGCTCTGTTGAGAATTGGAGTTTGGATACATATAACTTGAATACAAAAAGAGCTATTGTAGAAGAAAATGGATATATGGAATGGGTATGATGAAATATGTGATCATGAGTTACTATGCTTTATCCTTGTTCAGTATTATTAGGAGATAATTCAAAAACTGACATGCTTGGTTTGGCTTTTGCAAATGCTAATCAAAATCAAGATATTTGATCAAAAGTAATTCATATTTGAAAAAATACAACAAGCAATATATTATCTAAATCACTATCTAAATGATGATGAATTTCAACTTATAGATGATTAATAGACATAAAACCAAGTGCAATTTGAGCTGTGTCTAAAATAGACTGTGATGCTTTGTTACTTGATGAAAAATCTGTGTCTGATACTATTCCAATTATTAATGTAGAAAATAGTGATTCAATAGTATGACATGAGGCTTCAGCATGAAAAATAAGTGAAGAAGAATTATTTTATTTACAATCTAGATGAATATCTGAACAGGAAGCTACAGCAATGATAGTTAATTGATTTTTATCACCTATAATGAAGGAATTACCATTAGAATATGCTAGTGAAATGAATGTACTAATTTCTATGGAATTTGAAGGAGGTTTTTAATAAGTAAAAGTAATAATTGTGAAAATAACAAAGAATTGATTTTATACCCTCAAGGGGCACCGAGGTAAATTATCAGAATTGAAAACAAAAAAACTTATTATTGGAGATAATTTAGTTGTTATTATATTTGATGATATAAATAAAAATATCGATATAGATATTTGAGAAAATTCTAGAGTAGAGTTTTATGGAGTTTGAGAAAATGAAAATGAATATAAAATTAATTTTATTCAAAACAAAAAATCCTCTACATTGTTAGTTAAATACTTATTATTATCTAAAAACAATAATAAGCTAAAGGTTAAAATAGCTTCTGAATTATCTGCGAGTTTTGTTAAATCAAATATAAAAATTATTTCTATAGTATGAAATAATTGACTAGTAGATATAGATGGAATTATTCAAATTAATAAAGGGATAAAAAAAGTTGATTGAAATTTAATAGAGGAAAATTTATTCTTGGGGAATAGTTGAAAAGTAAAATGAATACCAACTTTGCTTGTTAGGAGTAGTGATGTTAAAGCTTCTCATTCTTGTAAAATTGAGAGAATAAATGATGACCAATTATTTTATTTAAGATCAAGATGAATCTGAAGAGAAAATGCTTTATCTATGGTAATAGAAGCTAGAATAAAAAGCTTATTCTTATGTTTATCCATGGTAGATAATGATTTTTATGAAAAGTTAATTAATAATATAATTAAAAAATGAATATAAAAAAAGATTTTCCAATTTTTAAAAATAATCCTGGTCTTGTATACCTTGATTCTACTGCAACAAGTCAAAAACCAAGCCTTGTTATAGAATGAATGAAAGATTATTTAGAGAATAATTATTCAAATATTCATAGGGGAATGTATAGTATATCTGAAAAATCAGAAGCTATTTATGATGACTCAAAACAAAAAGTTTGTGATTTAATTTGAGCTAACTCATATAAGGAAATTATTTATACTTATAATTCTACATATGCAGCAAATCTTTTGATTTGATCATTCAGGCTCAGTTGAACATTAAAAAAGTGAGATAAAGTACTTTTAAGTATAGTAGAACATCATGCTAATATTGTGCCATGGCTAATATTAAAGGAAGAAATTGGAATAGATATTGAATATATAAATGTAGATGAAAATTATGATTTAGATTTTGATGATTTTGAAAAAAAATATGATGAGAATGTAAAAGTTATTTCGCTAACACACGTGTCTAACATAACAGGACAAATTTTTGATTTAGAAAGAATTTGAAAACTTAAGAGAGATGATACTTTATTTATTATTGATTGATCACAAAGTATTCCTCATTTTAAAGTTGATATTAAGAAACTAAATGCTGATTTTTTATTTTTTACATGACACAAATTATTTGCTGATTCTTGAATATGAGTTTTATGGTGAAAAACAAATCTATTGAATAAATTAAAGCCTGTATTCTCTTGATGATGAGCTATTTCAACTGTAGATGAAGCGTGTTTTAAATATGCTAAACTTCCTGGTAAATTTGAACCTGGTACTCCAAATCTGACTTGAGCAGTGAGTTTACTAAAAGCATTAGAGTATATTGAAAGTATTGGTTGATTTGAAAAAATTGAAGAAATAGAGAATGAATTAACAAAATATACTTTAGAAAAATTTAATAGACGAGAAGAAATAAAATTATTATGAAGTTCTAAAGTTGAAAATAGAATTTGAGTATTTACTTTTATCATTCCAAATACTCATTCTCATGATATAGCTGATGTATTTGCTGATAATAATATATGTGTAAGATCTTGAAAGCATTGTGCTCATCCATTTTTAAATAAAGTAAAAATAAATAATGCAACTAGAATGAGCTTATATATTTATAATACTCATGAAGATATTGATATATTTTTTGATGTATTAGATGATATTAGAAAAAAATTATAATTGATTTATAAGATGAAAATTATATACTAATATAATACAAATTTATATATTTTAAAAGAAGAAAGAATGAAAAAAAACATAAGTTTATTAATAGGTTTTATATTATTATTTATACCTAGTTTAGTTTCTGCAAATACTTGAAATATAGTGTCTACTTGAGTAATAGAAGAAATAAGTTATTTATATTATTATTGACAATGATGCAGTCATTGTGCTAATGTAGATGAATATATGAATGCAGTTGATGGATATGAAAAACTTAATATAGAAAAATATGAAATATATTTTGATGATGATAATAGAGAAAAATATTTGGCAGCAGGGAAAAGACTTTGATTGTCAGAAAAAGAATTAGGAATTCCTTTTTTAATTATTATTGAAGATTGAAAAGAAGCTTTTTTAACTTGAGATGTTTCGATTATTAATTATTTTAAATGATATTTATGAGAAGCTCCAGAAAATCCTAATAAAAAAATTATTTTGATTATTATGTGAATATTTGTTGTTTTGATCCCAGTTTTTTTAATTAAATCATCTAAATAATTATGAGAAAAATTTGATTATTTTTAATATTATCTTTATTGTTTTGAGCAACTGCTTTTGCTGCTTGAGATATTGAAACTAGTTTATCTTTAATGGATAGAATGCAATTTTTCATAATATTAGTTCCAGCTGCAATTTGAGATAGTATTAATCCTTGTGCGTTTGCTGTTATGTTTATATTATTGTCAGCAATTCTTAAAAAACAGGGAAAGAGAAAACAGGTCATATTAGCAGGAGCATTATTTATATTGGCAATATTTATAAGTTATATGGCAATGTGATTATGATTATATCAAGCACTTGCAACTTCAACTAATACATTTTATTTGAAACTAACAGTTTGAATAATTTGAATGCTAATATGACTTGCTAATTTAAAAGATTATTTTTGGTATTGAAAATGATTTAAGATGGAGGTTCCAGATGCATGGAGACCAAAAATGAGAAAAATAATTAAGGCAGTTGTTTCTCCTTGGTGAGCGTTTGGTGTATGATTTATAATTAGTTTGTTTTTGTTACCATGTACTTCAGGACCTTATATTACAGTCCTTTGATATTTGGCATCAGAATCAGTGAAAATTAATACATGGTGATATATTTATATATTAATTTACAATATAATTTTTATTATTCCAATGATTGTTATTACTATAATGATTGCATTTGGATATAAAGATATATCAGAATTAAAAGAGTATAAAGAATTAAATGTTGAGATACTTCATTTAATAACTTGAGTAATTATGTTAGGGCTTTGAATCTATATTTTATCAGATATATTACTATAATAAATGTATAATGAAATAATAACTTACTATTCGAAAAATCCATTCAATAAATATGAAATGGAGGATAGTACAATAAATTTTAGTGAGGAAAATGATGTATGTTGAGATGATTTAAACATATTTCTAAAAATAGAAAATAATATAATAAAAAATTGGAGTTTTACTTGAGATACTTCAATTATAACGACAGCTTGTTGATCAGTTTTCGGAGAGAGTATTATATGAAAAAGCTTAGAAGAAGTTCTTGCGCTTGATTATAAATATTTAGTTAAACTTATTGAAATTGAAGTAACAGAAAGAAGAAAAAAAGCTTCAGTACTTGCATTATTAGCAACAAGAAATGCTATTCATAAGTATTTAGAAGATTGAATGACTGATGATTTTGATGATGTAATAAAATAAACATGTTAAAACTTTCAAAAAAATGATGATATGCTGTGAGGGCAGTTATATTTATTGCAAAAAAATCAGAAATAATTAAAGTTTCTGATATTTCTAGGGAGGAAAAAATATCTGAATCACTTCTTAGAAGAATAATTGCAGATTTAGAGAAAAAAGAAATTTTACATACTATAAAGGGAAGAAATTGAGGGGTAGAATTATGAAGAGAAGTAAAAAAAATATCAATCTATGATATTCTAGATGCTGTATGAGAAGAATTATCAATAAGGGATTGTTCTACTTGATGAATTTTATGCGATAACAAAGAAAATTGTTCAACAGAAAGATTATATGGAAGTTTACAAAAATGATTTAATAGTTTATTAAAAATTCATACTCTTGATAAGTTAATATAATAAAAAAAGAACTAATTTTTTAAAATTAGTTCTTTTTTTATTATTAATTAATCTTCAACATTCATATCGATTCTAATTGAAGGTCCCATTGCATCACAGATAAATACAGAGTTTATATATTTACCTTTTGATCATGTAGGTTTTACATCATTGATTTTTTTTATGAAATGGTCTAGATTAGCTTCTAGTTTTTCTTGACCAAATGATAATTTACCAAAAATAGAATGAACATTACCTTGTTTATCAGTTTTGAATTCAAATTTACCAGCAGCAATTTCTTTAATAGCAGCAACTAAATCTGGAGTTACTGTACCAGCTTTAGGATTAGGCATTAAACCTTTAGGTCCTAGAATTCTTGCAATTTTACCTAAATGTCTCATCATAGTAGGAGTAGCAACACAAACGTCAAAGTCGATAGCAATATTTCCCTTTTCAATATCACCTATTAATTCCTCACCACCAGCAAGCATTGCTCCTGCTTTTTTAAGTTCATCTGCATTTCCATCAGTGAAAGCACAAACTTTTGCTACTTTACCAGAACCATTAGGTAACGATATAGTAGTTCTGATTAGTTGATCAGCATGTTTAGTATCTAGATTTAGGTTAAAGTGAACTTCAACTGAAGGATCAAACTTAACAGTGTTAGTTTTTTCCAATAGTTCTACTGCTTCTTTAACTGAATAAGCCATTTCTGAATTTACTAATTCTACGGCTTTATTATATTTTTTACCTCTTGCCATTATATAATTTTTAAAAAATAAAGGTATTAGCGACGGAACTTAATCAACGTCTTCCTTTTCAGGTGCGAGAATTATATATAAAAAAACATAAAAGTAAAATGTTTTTATTTTTCTATTTTTTCTTATTTATTTTATCAACAGGATCATAACCTCACTTATTCCAAGGCATACATCTCATTATTCTAAAGATTCACTTAATAGAACCTAAAAAAGCTCCTTTTTTTTCAACTGATTCTACCATATATTCACTACATGATGGTATATGTTGGCAGTATGGAGGATTATCTTTTGCCCAGAAAGAATGGTCAGGCGAGATGTATTTTTGGTATTTTTTTACAATCTTTATTATAGATTTTTGTAAAATATTAAGCTGCTTCATCTTTAAGAGAGTTTAAAAAATTTAAAAAATAAGCTATAAAAAAAAAGAATTAGTAAAAACTAATTCTTATTTAACAAAATTAATAACATTTGAGAATACAGTAGGATTAGAAATAGCTAAATTAGATAATACTTTTCTGTTTAGAACAACTTTTTTGTTGTATAAAGCATTAATTAATTTAGAATAAGTCATTCCATTTTCTCTAGCAGCAATATTAATTCTTACTGTCCAAAGTCTTCTAAAATCTCTTTTTTTTCTTTTTCTACCAATAAATGAATTGGTACCAGCTTTCATCCAAGCATTTTTAGCTCTTGAAAATACTCTAGAACTAAGTAGTCTATAACCTTTAGTTGCTTTTAGAAGATTTTTGTGTCTTTTTTTAGTCATAAGACCTCTTTTAACTCTAACCATCTTTTAAGTTTTAATTTATAATATATATTTTATCTCCTATAAGGAGGGTAATTACGCGTGAGGTAATTGTTGTCTAATTTTCTTATTTTCTGAAGCAGAAACAATTAAACCATATTTATTTCTTCCTTTTGCTTTTGAAGATTTGTTACTAAGTAAATGTCTTTTACAAGCTTTTGCTAGTTTAAATTTACCTTTTCCAGTAACTTTAACTCTTTTTTTTACTCAACTTCTAGTTTTTAAAGTCATTGTTCTTTAATTATTTTTTAAATTATTTAATAGTTTTTAACATCGCTATAAAAGTATTTCAATTTTTTCTAACTGTTCATTCTAGTTTATATATTTCAGATAGGCTTTCCACAAAAGTATTCATTTTATCAGCAGCTAGGTTAGCATAATGATTTTCTCTTCATTTTAACATTAATGTTACTTTTAGTGGGTGATTTGATTTTCAAAATTTTTCAGCCTGATTTCTTCTTATTTCAAGATCATGATCTCAGATTTTAAAAGTAATTCTAATAGTTTTTAAATCTGGAGTTTTTGATTGTTTTTTTTGTTTACTTGCTTGTTTTTTCTGTCTATATAAATATTTTCAGTAATCAAGCATTTTTACAATACTCACTTCACCATTTTTTCAAATTTCCATTAAATCTAATTCTTTTTCAGTTGCCATAGTTCTGGCTTCACGTAAAGACATCTCACCAAGATTTTCACCTTGATCAGTGATTATTTGAACTATTCTAGCTCTAATCTCACCATTTAATGCTTTCTTTTTTTCTTTCAATTTAATTTAATTTAGAAATTAAGATAATTCTTTTATCATTTTAACGAATTTAGCTTTTTTTCTAGATCCGTTATTTGGATGAATTATATTCTTTTTTACTAATTTATCAATAATTGATTGTAAACCTGATTTTACATTTTTACCGTCTTTATCTTTTTTGTTAACTAGTAGCTCTTTAGCAGCTTTAGCATCTTTATTTTTAATAGCAGTTTCAAAAGCAACTCTAGATTCTCTATATAAAGCTCTGAAATTATCATTTCTAGCTTTTTTCTTGTGATTTTGTCTTAATTGTTTTTTTGCTGATTTAATTATTGGCATAAAAAAATTTATTTAAATATAAAATTATTGCGATTAAATAACCATGTTTGAGGATAGGATTACTTAAATCAGTCGTCTTCGTGCCGAGATTATATGAAAAATAAGGTATTAGTCAAATTTTTTTTAGATGAAAAAATAATTAAAATTATCTAAGACTTCATCATTTTTTTTCTACTTTTTTAACTATTTCACTTATTAGTTCATTTTTAACTTTGTCATCAAGAGTTCAGTCCATAGATTGTATGAATATTTTGAATGTTAAACTCCTCTTTCAAGCCAATTTTTCATCATTTTCATATATATCAATTAATTCAACCTTTGTTATTAAGTTATTATTAGCTTTTGTAATAGTTGTTTTTATGTCTTTAGCTTTTGTTTTTTTATCTACTACAAAGTTTAGATCAAAATTATTTTCTTGGAAAGAAGATATTTCTTTAGCCCTAGTAATAGAATATAGAGAACTTTCAAGCTTCTTTATATTTATTTCAAAGTATCAAATTTTATTTTTTAATTCAAAGTTGTTAGCAACTTTAGGATGAATTTCTCATACTGTTCATATTTGTTTTCCTCTAACTATAATTGCTGCAGTTCTTCATTTATGAGCAAAACTAGGAGCATTTTCACATGTATCAAAATTATAATTAGTTACTCATAGTGTTTTGAATAAATCAGAAACTGTATTTTGTATATCGTAAAATACAATATCTTTGTCTTTTACTTCTATTCCTGCTAAAGAGTAAAATTCATTAATATCATTTTTTTCTCTTAAGAATATTTTTTCTAGTTCAAATAGTTTTAGGTTACTATATTCTCTAATATTTTTTTCTAGAGATGATAATAAGTTTGGAATTAGACTTCATCTTAGATGAGTAAGCTCTTCTGATAAAGCATTTTTCATTGGTACTAGATTTTTTGTATTTCAGAGAGTTTTATTCATTAAATCTTCATTTACAAATGAATAAGTATACATGTCGTAATATCCTTTATTTGTAAAGTAATTTCTAGCATCTAATTTTAGTTTATAAATATTTGTTTGGATAACGGCTCAAAGATTAATTCTTGGAACAGTTGATTCAATATTATCATATCAATCTATTCTTGCTATTTCTTCAGCAATATCTGCTTTATAATTTAAGTCTTTTCTCCAGAAAGGGATAGTTAATACTCAATTATCAATTTTTATTCAAAGATTTTTTAGAATATTCAAAGCTACACTTTTAGTATATTTTTTACCTATTAGATTATTAATAAAATCTAAATCAAATGGTATTGTAATTATTTCTTGTTTATTTGGATACACATCTGAATAACCAGTAATTTTTATTCAATCTAATATTTTTTCTAATTCAGAAGCTATTAAATTTACTCATTTAGAAGGCATTTCAACTACAATATCTTTTTCAAAAACATTTAAAGAATCTGTTCTAATTCATAAAATTTTTCATGTTTTTCTAACTGTTGCTTGATCAAAGTGAGCTCATTCTACTATAATATTAGTTGTTTCATCAGTAACAGAAGAATCTTTTCATCAAATAATTCAACCAAGTGCTAATACTTTAACACTATCAGCAATAACGATGTCTTTTTTTGATAGTTTGTATTCAGTATCATTTAATGCAACAAATTTTTCACTTTCCTCTGCATATCTAATAATAATATTTCAGTTTATCTTGTCTGCATCAAAACAATGAGTAGGTTGTCAGTATAAATATAAAGAGTAATTAGTTATATCTATTAATAATCCTTTTGAAGTAACGTCAGCAGAGTTAAGTACTTGTTTAATATAGTCAGGAGTTTTAGCATTAGTTACATTTTCAATTTTCAATCAAATATATCTTTTTACAGCATCTGGAATCTTGTTATCTATTCAAAGAGTAGGTAGTGAAGAAAAATCATTCGCTTCATATTGAAAATCAAATTCTTCATTATTTATAGCATATATTTCTCTGATAATTCAGATATGAGAAAAAAGATCAGGTCTATGGTTTATAGCCTTATTATCAATTTCTAATATAGCGTCATTTTTATCTAAATAATCTCTCATACAAGTATCAATTTGAGCGTCAGTTGGTAATTCTAGGATTCCTGCCTGTCTTTCATCTATTAATCCTAATTCATCTTCTGAACAAATCATTCCTTCTGATGTTTCTCATCTAATTTTAGTTTTTTTAATTACAAAATCAGGAGCTAATTTAGCTCCACAAACTGCAACAGGTACTTTCAAACCAGTTCTTACATTTTCTGCTCCACAAACTATAGAGAAAGTTTTTCAACAAACTTTTACTGTTGTACAGTTTAATTTTTCTGAATTAGGGTGTTTTTCACAAGTTAGTACTTCTCAAACAAAAACATGCTCAAGATTTTCTCATTCTAAAACTATATCTTCTACTTCTGCTGT
Source organism: Candidatus Altimarinota bacterium (assembly GCA_045107135.1). Classification (GTDB taxonomy): domain Bacteria; phylum Patescibacteriota; class Gracilibacteria; order BD1-5; family UBA6164; genus UBA6164. The sequence goes on along the minus strand of JASFZI010000064.1, from coordinate 12,455 downwards.
ATGCATAACCAAGTCTTTAGATACTTCTTCTACAGATTTAATTTTTGGAATATATTTTTGTAGTACTTTATATGAAATCTTCATTTTATTTAATTGGTTTATGTTAAAGTTAATGAATGAAATATATTGAAAAATAGGGAAAAGGCAAGAAAAAAGACCTTATTTAAGGTCTTTTTTTATTAATTTTTATTTTATAAACTATTTTTGATAACTTCTTCGATTTCAGTAGCAAGCTTTGGATTTTCTTTTAGGAAAAGTTTAGCTTTTTCTCTTCATTGACCAAGTTTAGTTTCTCCGTATGAATAGAAAGCTCATGCTTTTTTTATAACTTCTGTACGAGCTCATATATCAAGAATCTCTCATACTTTTGAGATTCATTCATTATACATTATATCAAATTCTGCTTCTCTAAAAGGAGGGGCTATTTTATTTTTAATTACTTTTACTTTTGTTAGATTTCACATTACTTCTTTATCCATTGCAACTCATTTTTCAATTTTTGCTCTTCTTCTAATGTCTAGTCTTTGAGTGGCATAAAATTTTAGAGCATTCCCTCATGTTGTAGTTTCTGGACTACCAAACATAACTCAAATTTTCATTCTTATTTGGTTTATAAAAATTACAGTTGTTTTGCTTTTACTTATTATTCATGTCATTTTTCTCAGTGCTTGGCTCATTAATCTAGCTTGTAAACCCATATGAGAGTCTCACATCTCTCATTCTATTTCTGCTTTTGGAGTAAGTGCTGCAACAGAATCAACAACGATTAAATCAACAGCATTAGATCTTATTAGAGCTTCAACAATTTCTAATGCTTGTTCACCATAATCTGGTTGAGAAATGAGTAAGTTGTCTGTATCAACACCAATTGTTTTTGCATATTCTGGATCTAAAGCATGTTCTGCATCTATAAATGCAGCAGTTCATCATATTTTTTGACATTCAGCAATAGCATGAAGAGTAAGAGTAGTTTTACCAGAAGATTCTGGTCCATATATTTCAATAATTCTTCATTTTGCATATCATCCTCATAATGCTATATCAAGAGATAATGACCCTGAACCAAATGTTTCTATTTTTGATCTTGCTCATTCATCTCATAGTCTCATTATAGATCATTTACCAAATTGTTTTTCTATCATTGATAGCGCGTTGTTTAAAGCTTCTTGTTTGTTCATAATAATAGAGTTATCTATGTTAAAATAATATACATCTTAATAAGTGTATATCCTTAGTATATAAAATATATATACTTTGTCAAAACTTTATATACTTTTTATATATATTTATTTAATTTTATAGTTACTTTTTAGTCATTCAGCAGTTCCTATAGCTATATTTTTTCATTTACAATCTGGGCATATAAAAGTATATCCTTTTGTATTTGGTCTTTCAGCTTGTACTATTTTTCTACAATCTTTACAAAAAAAAGAAACATCTCATCTGTCTTTAGTAAAATTATCTCTCTTATCAAATTCTTCAATATTTATTAAATCTCAAAAATTAGACATAGTTTTTTGGTTAATTTCTATTAAAATAAACTCATTACTTCCTCTTTTGTTTCTTTCACTTTAATCACATTTTGATTAACTAATTCTACAAAACATCTAAGAGTTGCTTCTACATCTGTCATAGCATCATGTGCTCATATAAAGTATTCTCAAAAAAGTTTTTTATGGAGTTCTCCTAGTTTTGGATATTTGAACCTTGCTCCATTTCATTGGAGAGCACAAAAATCAACTGAATTTTTCATTGTACACACTACTTGCTTGGGTTGATACATATATTCTTTTTCTAACCTCTTTAATTCAAGCTTTATCATGTCTTGATCATATTCTATATTATGTCAGATAGTTATATCGGGTTCATTTATATATGTCATTATCTCATCAATAGTATTTTCAATGAATGGAGAATCTTTTACATCTATATCATATATGTGATGAACTTGAGATGCTCAGAATGGAATAGGATTTTTAGGATTCATTAATATATTAATTCTTTTTTCTTCAACAAATATTCAATCTTCCAATTCTCACATAATTCATGCGAATTGAACTATCTTTGGTTGCAAATCAAGATTAGTCTCTTTTTTATTTATAAATCAAGTTGTTTCTGTATCGTATACAAATATTTTCACTATATATTTTTTATTTTATAATTTATCGTAATCTTAATTTTAAAAAATATTATTTTTTTGTAAAGAGAAAATAAAAAAAGCTAACTAAATTACTTAGTTAGCTTTTTTTTATTTTGTTTTTTTAATTTGATAGTAGTTTCTTCAAACTCTTTCAATAAGACTTTTATTTTGAAGATTCATATATATTGTAGTTTGTTTTACATTTCTAGTTTTCAAAACTTCTTTAGTAATTTCTTCAGTATTCATTGGCTCTCATTTTTTTTCAAGAATGTTAATTATTACGTCTTGAACTGTTCATGGAATAAAACCCCATTCTTTCAATGCATATATTCATCTACCTATTAAAACAAATTCACTATTTCTGATTAATTCATTATGAATTGTATTTACTTTAACAGCTTTTCATAGCATATCAGTTATTTTGTTTGATATCTCAACAAAATGCATAGGAACTTTATCTCTTTTTAATATATATATTGCTTTATCTTTAAGCGTTTTTGGATTTAATATTTTCCACTTAGTTAGACCTACAAGGTTTTCTTCTCAAAATACTATATCATCAAATAAATCTAAAATAGAATCAATATATGTAAGAGATAATTTTTCTTTAGATATAAAGTTTTCGGCAATAATTTCATATAACATTGTTTTATCTACAACATTCTTTTTTCTTTTTAATATTTTTAAAGCTTCTTTGTGAACAAGATTGATAGTTTGCTTATTAGCATTTGGAAGTGTAAAATAGATTTTACAACCTAGTTTTTGTTTAGATTTTTTAATATCAAAATCTGATTGGATTATAACTTCTAATATTCATCAATTTACAGATTTTTCTAAACTTAATTCTTTTATTAAAAGATTTGTTAATTTTTCTTTTGATATTAATCCTCAGTGAAGGTCAATATATTTGTGAGCTGTTTCTTGAATATCACATAGTAGAGTTGATTTTACAATTCTTCAAATTTTTTTAATTCATGATTCTTCTATTTGTCTTACTCTTTCTCTCGTTATTGCTGGTGAAAAAGAACTACCAATGTTTTGTAGTGTTTCTTTTTCTGAAAAAAGTCATACTCTTCTGCCTATTACGGTACTTTCTTTTATAGAAAGGGAGTCCAAAATGAAGCTAAAAGATTTCTCTATATTTTTATTGTTTAATATTTGAGTTGTCATTATCCTTTTTTTTAATTTAAATAGATATATAATATATAATTACTTTACTTAAAAAGTCAAACTATTTTTGGTTTTTAAAATGGAAGCTTCATATTATCTTTTTCTTTTAATTTTTCTCTGTTTTGATTTAACTTATTCAAAATAATTTCAGAATTACTTGAATAATATTCTTTTCTAATCATTAATCATCAAATTAATATAATGAATCAAGATGTCATACACAATATTACTCAATTTCAATAGAAAGTATTTTCAAAAAATGTATGAAGGCCATTTACAAAACTAAGAGTTATTATACTAAAACTTATAACAAAAAATCATGAAGTTATTATCATAAAGTGGTTTTTTAATGATAAATCAGAATATAGTTTTATTTTTTCTTTATAGCTTGTTGATAGTGTTACAAAAACAGGAATTATTAAAATTATGATTAATAAAAAACCAATATTTCATGTAAGGGAATAAAATGCATTCCATGTTTTTCATTCATTTGTATCTTTTATCCATGGCATAAATAAGCTAATAAATCATATTAGGCTTCAAAGTAGGATTAATTGTTTTGAAAAACTAAGATTTAAACTTTTAAATTTAAAGTTTTTCAAAAAATGTTTTATTCTATTTTGTCTTTTAATTTTATTTCTTATTTTCATCTTAAATTTTATATTAGTTTTATAATTTAATTTTTAAAAACATTAATAATATTTGATATTTTTGCAAATACTTTATAATATTTTATATATAAGCCTTTTATTATTAAGATTTTTTAGGATATATGAATAAAAAAATTATAATAAATAATAGTTTTTTTGATTGACTGGCATTTATTTTAAGTTTTTTTCTTTCTTTTTTTAGAAGTATTAAAACATTTTTTTTAAATAAGCTTTCAAATAAAAAAGAAAATATATTTTTTAATTTTCTTGATTTTATTTTTAGGAAATGGAGTACTTACTTCTGGAAAAAACCTTCTTTATACAAAATAACATCTTTTTTATGAGATATTTTAAATTTAATTTTTAAAAATAAATAATTTTATGAATTTATATAAAACAAGTAAAGCATTCACATTAGTAGAAATAATGGTTTGAATACTAATAGTATCTCTAATATTTATATGAGCTTTTCAGGCTATGTCTGCTGTTTCTATATGAAAAATAAGACTTATACAAAAAACTGATATTCAAAAAGAAAGTCTTTATTTTACTCAAAAACTTTTTGAAATGATAAAAAAATGATGAACTATTGATTATGAAGAATACTTTAATAGAAAAGTAATTTGAAATACTACATATTCTTCATGACATTTCCTTGTAAATTCATGATTTTGAAATTTTTGAAGTGGAGTAACTGTTCCAGATTCTGATTATGGTTGAAGTTTCTATTTCTGTAGAAGTAATTTATGAGATAAAATGACAGTTTATTGATGTATATCAGAATATAATAATCCTACTTTTAATTATAATAGTAATCAACAAAGATACGGACAGTATAGTTTTCAATTTATAGACTATAATTCAAATTATGATGATGACTGATGAGATGAAGATTGAGATACAAAAATTAGATGAGATGATGATGATGAATACCTTTGAGATTGACCAGAAGCTTTTGCAGTTTGAGAAGATTTAACAGAATTATATTTATTAAGCTGAGATAAAAAAGAAAGAACTTTTTTTAGATGGAGAGTAGAACAAGATCCTGATGCACCAAGTTCATGTGATGTTAATAATGATTTAAATACTAAAATGTATACTTGATCTTGATGTATTTGAACTATTGAATATTTAAAGTTAGATTGAAAGGATTGGTGAATGATTTATCATGATAATGGAGGTTTGGATGATAATACAAGATATGATTGACTTATTGATACTTGGATGATTGATCCTACATTTATTGGTTGAGAGAAAATTATTGCATGAACAAGTGAGGTTAATCGGGTTTCATTATTCCCAAAGACAATAAATGTATCTGAATTTAAAGTTTATGCTTATCCTCATAAAGACATGTGATTTTCTTGGAAAAATAATGAACCATCTGTTAATATATCACCATATGTAATTTTAAAATTTAAGTTGAGACCTAGTTGGATAAGCAGGAAGAAAATCCAATGAGAATGAGAAGAATTAGATTTCTCAATGACAATTAATTTATCAGAAATTTATAGCCAATAATCCCTAAAATATACGTAATGAAAAATAATAAAAAATGACTTAGCCTCCCTTTGGCAATGGGATTAGTAATAGTTATGACTCTTATAGCCTTTGCTATTTTAGAGTACATTATACCTTTTTCTAGAGAAATAAGGTGAGTAGAAAATAGTAGTAATGCTTATTATCAAGCAAATAGCTGAATAGAAGAATGACTTTATGATGTGTATTTAAGAAATGATTCTTGAGGAGGTTATACTGATGAATTTTGAGAAGATTTTTCGGATGATTTAATAACTAGTAAATATCATACATATTCATCTTGAAGAACTCTTCCACTAATATGAGAGTGAAATAGTGAATATGATTCAAACTGGAATGCTATATCATTATGAAATCCTATTCAACTTTCTATTTGAGAAGATTATATTGATGATGATTTTGAAATAGCATTTAGGGTACCTAATTTAGATAACAGTATTTTTACTAATGAAATATTAAGTTGAGATAATAATTTTCCAATTATTAACTGGCAATTGTCATGAAATAGTAAAACTTTGTATGCAAGTTGATCTATTATAGTAGTCACTGATATATTAGATTCAGAGCAAGCCTTTTGAGATTATGATATAAATATATGGGATGATCCTTGAGAAGATTTAGATTGAAATGACCCAACTCTTTGAGAGTTTTATTTTGATAATTGTGCTTCATATAAATGTGTTTTAAAGTTTTCTATTGTTAATAAAATTGAAACAACAGATGGAGTTATTTTACCATATTTAGAATGGAAATTTGAAACTTGAGGAAATATAATACCACTTCGTTACACAAAGATAGAAGCATCTTGAAAATCGTACTGATATAAGAAAGATCTTGATGTAAAAGTTGCATGACAGACAGTTAATGAGGCTTATGACTTTACAGTGTTCCAATAAAATTTTATAACCAGAAAAATAATGAAATTATTTAAAATAGAAGAAAATGATGCAAACCAAAGATTGGATAAGTTCTTAAAAAAACTTTTTCCGGCGGCTACGAGAGGTCTTATTTATAAATTTAATAGAAAAGATAAGATTAAAATAAAATTTGATTGAAGTCATTGAAAATTTAAAAAAAGAGATAATGAATATAGGATTCAAGAATGAGATGAAATAAAAATATTTTTGAGTGATGAGGATTTTGATACATTAACAAAAAAAACTAATTCAAATTCTTCTAAAGGTAAAGAAAAAACCTCAGGTAAATTTGATAAAAAAGATATAGTTTATGAGGATGGAGATTTATTTATAATTAATAAAAATTCTTGAATAAATGTACATCCTTGAGATTTTAAGACAAAAGAGAGTAATATTATAGCACAAGTTCAAGATTATTTGTGAGACAAATTAAATAGTTTGACGTTCAAACCAAGTCTTATTCATAGAATTGATAGAGATACTTCATGAATATTAATGATTGCTAAGAAGAAGAAAATTTTGACTGCATTGGTTAATGATTTTAAATTTCATGATAAAGTTGAAAAAACTTATTATGCTATTGTTTTTTGAAAATTATCAAGAAAAAAGGGGACTATTAAGAAAAAATTACTTAGAATAGAGTGAGCAAAAAATGAAAATAAGGTTCAGGTTTCTGATGAATGAAAAACTGCTATTACTCATTATAAGCTTTTAAAAGAGCATATTGTTACAACAAAAGAATGAAAAATTGTTATTTCTGAACTTGAAATAAGGATTGAAACTTGAAGAATGCATCAAATAAGAGTACATCTTGCTGATTTATGAAATCCAATATTATGAGATAAAAATTATTGAAATAAAAAACTAAATGCTTATTTATCAAAAAACTACAATCTTCATAGACAAGCGCTTCATGCATGGAAAATAAAATTTTTTCATTATTGAAGGGATAAAGAAATTGAATTAACTGCTAATGTGAAGAAGGATTTAACTGATTTTTTAGAGAAAATCATAAAATAGATTTATTAAATATACTAATTTTATTACATTTAACTCATTATTTTTATGAAAAATTTTTTACTGGCTATATTATTTATAGCTTGAATTTCTTATTTTTTTATTCCTTATGATACTCAAGTAAATCTATTAGAAAAGGTCTGAATTGATAGTTCATTTTTACCGGTTCAGGAAGAAATAGAAAAGGAAAATAAATGATGAGCAATTAATTTGAAATTTGATGATAATCATAAAGTTAGTTACACCTGAAATATATCTTCTTGAAAAATAATGGAAGATTTATCATGGGCTTCAAAACCTCTTGTAAAATGTTTTGATTCAAGTAAAAATGATAATTTTAATTGAAATGTTGTCTTACATAGAGTTTTATTATGAAAAAATAAAACAGCTAATGTTAAATTAATAAGTGAAAATAATGAATCAAATTTAACAATGTATGTTTATAAAACAGATTCATTGAGTAAAGTGTTTCCTCCAGAGAAGGAATACACTCATGATTGTAAAATAAATATTACAAAAGATATTTCTAAAGAAATAGAAATGAAAGGGAATACAATAACAAGTGATATAGTTATATGAATTTCATGATCAAATTGAATATTAGAATGAGGGTATACTTTAGAAATAATAGAAAAATAGTATGGAAATTTCGCCTTTTTTGTGAACTCTTTTAGGGAACACTATAATAGCATTTTGAATATTAACTACTATATTTGTAGTTAAAACGATAAAAAATAAATTGAATAATTATTTAGAATATATTACAGCTTTGACTGTTTGATTACTTTTATGAATTATTTTTTTAGGATTTATTCCTGAATTGACTGAATTATTTGAGGATAATTGATGAATGCTTTGAGTTTTTATATTAGTATGATTAGCTTTATTTTATATATTTGAATTATTTCTTCATTGGCATCACTGTAAAGATTTGGTACATAAATCTGGATGTGAACATTCTCATAGTCATGAACATAAAAAAGGATTCCTAATGCTCGGATGAACAATATTACATAATGCATTTCATGGTATTATATTATTTTCTGCATTTTCAGTAGATTTTAATTTTTGACTTGCCACTTCTTTAGCTATTTTATTACATTCAATTCCTCAAAATATAGTTAACTATATCATGAATCAACATAATATAAAATATGCTTATTTAGCTGCTTTTGGTTGAATATTATGAGCTTTGTTAACCTTCCCATTTGCAGATTTTTTATTGCAGAATAAATCTAATTTATTAGCTATTATTACTTGAGGTTTGTTATATACTGCCTTAGCTGATATTTTCCCAGAATTTAAGTGAAAATGAACGACATGAAAAAAGCTTATATACCTGTTGTTTATGGTTGTGTGAGTGTTTATTTTTTTATGATTTAATTGACTTATAGCTGAAGAACACTGACATTGAGAGGATAATTTACATTTAAATGAAACATAAATGAAAACATACAATAAGTTCCTAGATTATTATGATAAAATAGTCAGAAGTGTAAATAATCCGATAGAAGATGAGGTAGAATTTTTGATTGAAGATTGTATAAAGGAGTATAAACCAGAAACAAAGACTATACTAGAAACAGCTTGCTGAACATGAGTAGTTGCAAAAGAGTTAATTAATGCTTGATATAAGGTCACAGGATTAGATATAAATGAAGCAATGCTTTCTAGAGCTGAAAAAAATATAGATAAAAAGAATTTGGTAAGAGCTGATATGACCAACTTTGATTTAAAAAAGACATTTGATGCTATAATTTGCAACTATAATTCTATTTGTCATTTATTAAAATGGGAAGATTGGCAGTCTTTTTTTGAAATGGTAAATAAACATTTAGAAAAAGATAGTTTATTTGTTTTTGATATAAATACAATCTATGAATTTGAGAGTATAACTAAAGATTTTGTACAATTTTATAATTTTGATCAAGATACAGTTTGTCTTGAAATGCAGAAAAATGATTGAATTTATGAATGGTTAATTAAAATTTTTTCTAAAAGAAAAGACTGAAAGTATGATTTAATAGAAGAGATAGTAAAAGAAAATAGCTTCCCAATTAATAAAATAAAAAAAGAATTAAGTGTTAAATGATTTAAAATTTTAGAAATAATAGATTATCATTATGGTGAAGTAACAGCAAAAAGTGAAAGAGTGTATTTTATTTGTAAGAAAAATGAAGTATTCTTAAAAACTAAAATTTATTAATAATCAAGTTAAAAATTAATAAAATTTTCATTTTTAACTTTTTTTGAATATAATAAAGAGGTTATATTTTTATATCCTGATAAAAAATACATGGAAAATATAGAAAACAAAGCCTTCACTTTAGTAGAATTAATAGTAGTAATAACAATCCTAGCAATTCTCTGAACAATAGCCTTCATATCCCTACAATGATATAGTGTTTCATCAAGAGATTCAGTAAGAATAAGTGATGTATCAAATATGAAAACATCACTAGAACTATTTCATTTAAATGCTGGCAAATATCCATTACCAGATGATTATTGAACATTTACATTTTCTTGAAGTGATTTATTTTATCAATGATATTTTTGAGATAATGTAATAGGAAATGTATCAAAAAATATGAATAAAGTACCAACAGATCCATTAACAGATAGAATATATATATATTCAGTATCAAATACTAAAAATGAACTAGAAATATTAATGTTATTAGAAACAGATGATATTGCATTAAATACTATGTCGCAAACAAATGCAGCATGAATAACAGTAATACCAAAAATAAAATGAAATTATAATTGATTATTCATAAAAACAGCAACATATATAGTTCCATTACCAAGTATAATAAATACAGAATCAAATACATGAACATTAATAATGACACAAGAGAAAATTGCATCAATGGTAATAGACTGATGATCAAATATACCAAATAATTGAAATGTAGTATCAAATACATGAGCACTAACATGATTAGTATTAGTGTCAGCTCTAAATAATCTAACAAAGAATTCAACAGATGCAGAAAAAGCAGCAGTAATAGAAGTAATACAATCTGCATATGTTGGGGAAGCAAAATTAAACAACAATTGAATAATTGATTATATATTAAATTTAACAACAGATGATGCTATATTTTCATCAGTATTTAATACAATAATATTAAATGAAACAACTATAGAAGAGGAAGAGATTCCTTCTTGACCATGTCCTTGATGATTACCTTTTTGACCAGGTTGAAAGTGTTTTTCTACTTAGATGCATCATTTTTAGTAAAATCTTAATGAGAGCTAATAGTGATAGAAGCTGATTGATGTATAAAATCTTTCTAATAAGTTAAAACTTGTTAGAAAGATTTTTTTTTATTGCTCTAAGATTTTTCTTATATATAATAAGAAAAATCTTTAATAATTAACATAAATAAATAATGAAATTTATATTATCAACAATAGCGTGAGTTGAATCAATAGCTAAAAAAGAGATAGAGAGACAGGGGTGAAAAATAGAGAATGTAGTTGATAGACTTATTACTTTTTCATGAGAAATGAATCTTATGCCTAGAGTTAATCTTTGGTCTAGAGTAGGGAATAAACTATATTTATTATTGGCAGAAGAAGAAAATGTGACAGATTTTGATACTATGTTTGATATTATAAAAGATATAAATTGGAAAAGATATTTTAAAAAAAATTATCCAATAGTTGTAAAATCAAGTGCTATTAGGAGTGATTTGTTTGCTGCTAGAACAATTCAGAGTCTTTCAAAAAAAGCTATTGTTAAGTCTTTAGTTTGAAATAATTGAGTAGTGAAAGAAGATGATAGTTTAGAAAAAATGGAAATATTAGTCTTATTAATTGATAATAAATTAAGAGTTTTATTAAATACTTCGGGTAAGGCTCTTCATATGAGAGGGTATAGAACTCAAGCTTGAGAAGCTCCAATAAAGGAATCTTTGGCAGCAGCTTTAGTGTTATTATCAAATTGGAAATTCAAAGAAAATTTTTATGATCCATTTTGTGGTTCATGAACAATTCCCATTGAGGCCTATATGATTGCAAAAAATATAGCACCATGATTAAAAAGAGCTTTTGCTTATGAAAAATTATGATTACTTGATTGGGAATCTTCAGAAAATGAAAGAGCATTAGCTAGAACTAAAACTTATGATGGTGATTATAAAATATTTGGAAGTGATATAGATCCAGAAATGGTTGAACTATCAAAAGAAAATGCAGCGAGAGCATGAATTGCCTGAAAAATAAATTTTGAACAAAAAGATTTTAAAGAATATTCGAATATGGATTTACATGGGACTTTGGTTTCAAATCCACCATATGGAGATAGATTAAAAGATGATGATATAAAATGACTTTATAATAGTATAGATCAATTATTCAGAGTACAACCTAATTTATGAGGATGAATTATTTCAAGTTATTTAGAATTTGATGATTTAGTAAGAAAAGAAAATTATAAAAAAAGGAAGCTTTATAATGGATGAGAAAAATGTTATTTTTGGAGAAGAAAATAGAAAAAACTAGATTTTAGAATCTAGTTTTTTGCTTTTATATTAGATATTAGTATTATATTTAAAATTTAAAATTAATGTTATATAAGTGAAAATACTAGCTTTAGAGACAAGTTGTGATGATACAAGTATTGCAATTTTTGAGGATGATAAATTAATTGCTATGGATACAGATAGTCAAATTTTTATTCATAATAAAACATGATGAGTTGTTCCGGAGGTTGCAGCAAGAGAACATGCTAATAATATTTTCAAAGTATTAACAAATGTCTTAAAAAAAGCAAAAACAACTCTAGAAGATATAGATTATATATGAGTGACCGTTAATCCAGGTTTATTATCATCACTTTTGACATGAACAACAGTTGCTGGAACAATTTCAACAGTATTAAATAAAAAGATAATTCCAATAAATCATATTGAAGCACATATCTTTTCTAATTTTTTAGAAAGAGAAGAAAAAGAAATAAAATTTCCACTAGTATGTCTTACTGTGTCTTGAGGTCATAATGATATTTAT
>JASFZI010000063.1:0-3932 GCA_045107135.1 Candidatus Altimarinota bacterium | reverse complement strand
TATTTTTTATATATATCATTTTAAGCTCTATTAAACAAAAAGTGTTACTTTGATTTACATAACATCACTTCTGTTGAAATTATTAATGTGGGGATAACGTTTGTCTTCAGCGACGCTCTCTTTGCGTTCGTTGCTAGTACTTGTTATGTTGTACAGTTATAAAAATTTATTCATGTATATACTATTATTTAGTAATGCTAATTTTAGAATAGACTTCCAATAATTATGCCCATATATTTCTTTGTCTGTACTACAATTCCCTACTATTACTTGCTTAATAATATCAATCGATAAAACTGCTTTATATCCATAAATTTCATTTTCCAATTCAGAAACAACTAAATCACTGTTTTCTTTAAATCGCTGACAAAGATGTAATTTATCATAATGATTATATATTAAATTGTATAGGTCTATATTTATACAATTTATATTACTTACTGAATATGTTAAATTTAAGTCATTCGCATCTATTTGGACGTCAACAAATAAATATTGAACTTCAGGTAAAATATCTTTATAAAGGTTTAAAAAGGCACGTTTTCCATTTTTTACCCATACCGTACTTTTATAACTATTACACTTAGTACAGCTCGGAAATAAGTTTTTTGGATTAACCACATATTCAGAAAAATCTTCTTTAGGTAACACATGATCAAAAGAATTGACCTCACTAATTGTACAGTTTTGGCATATATTATCGATAATATTACCATCCCTAGTAGTTATTTTGACTTTTAGTTTTTGAAAGACACTAGCTTTGTATCTATATAGTTTATGTAAAGTATCTTTTTCATTTCCGGAATATCCATATTCAATTAATTCTTCTAATTTATTAACATTAAATTTTTCATCATAGTTTTCTAAACAAGTTTCTATATCATTGTTATAAGATGAAGCTCTTATTTTAAAGTCTGGATCATCTTTTGTTGTACTTTTTTTTGATATAACTGACTTATGAAAATCAAATGTACTATCTGAGTAAGCTCTTAAATTCTTCATTTTAAACAAATTTACTTTTAATGTACAAACGGATATTAATACTTAAAGGTATATTTTTTGTTTCAAGTATTCCAATAATTTCATCATAGTCTTTTCCTTTTAAAATCATTTTATCTATGGTTTTTTTATATTGTTTTCCAATTTCATTATTTCCAAATATTTCTTCTGTTAAAACAGTTAAATTCTGTCCAAACGATTCAAGATTAGGTGTTCTTACAGATACAATATCCTCATGTTTCTCGACGATATGAACATTTTTTGATAAAAGTTCTTGCACAATTAAAGGTGAATGGGTAGTAATAATACAATAGGATTCAAATTCCTCTACTAATTCATAAATTATATGCATAAGTTGTGATATCGCATTAGGATGTAAATGTGTTTCTGGTTCATCAAATAATAGGAGAGAGTCTTTTCTTATATTAGAAATTATTTCTGAAATAATATAGACTAAAATATTTTGTCCTGAGCTAAGATGTTTTTTAATCTCATTGAAGCCTGTTCTATCTATAGACATCAGTGTTTCACCAGAACTTGAGGTTTCCTCAATTATAAACTTATTTAATATATTTATATCAATAAAAGATAATAAAATATTTTTCCATTTTTTAATGCGACCTATTGTTTTGATTCTCTCACATGTTTTATGAAAACGAAATAGTTGTTTCCGTTCAGTTAAAAGTTCACGTTTTTCATCAAGTAATCCACAATATTCATAATTAAAAAAAGCTGTTCTTTTAGGAATCTCAAAATTATCAAAAACACTGTACGAGACAGCAATTACTTTACTAAATATTGGAGTTCTTGGGATGAATTTTTCGCTTTTATTTTTAGAAATATCTAATGGTAATGATGTGATTAATTGTGTTTTACCCGTACCGTTTTTTCCAATTATTCCGATTATCCTATTTGGTAAGTCTGTATTATCATTGAAATTAAAATTCACTTCTACCGATTCTTTAGAATATTTTGGTAGAAATTCATACTTAAAGCTATACAGATTATTAAGATCAAAACCATACAACTTATATTTTACTGACCTTAATAATTGTTCAGCAGTATCTTCTCTTATTAATGAGGTGTTAAACACATTATTTTTTTCAAATTTTTCATATATATCAGAATAAAAAGCAGCATCTTGCAATGCAAAAAGAAAACTTTCAAAATATTTACCTGTTTTCTCTTTGAGTGTCTCATAATATTCGTAGGATTGTCCTAATGAACAATATGAGCTATCAAGTAAAGTAAACTCATCTGGAATCACTTTACTGACTCCAGCTTCACCATTTGTTATTTTAACTCTACCTATATGATCTGAAGTGCTTTCATTATGAAAGTATAATGAAAATTCTGTAGAATACCCAAAGTCATTCCATCCATCATTAAATACAAGTACGTAGCATGGTAATATACTAGGTTTTTCATGACTTGTTATCTCTCCTGAATAACCATTAGGTTTTTTTATTACGTAAATAGGAGTTGTATTTTTTATTAAATCACTAAAGGGAGAACTACCATCATTTTCTACTAGGTTATATATTGGAAGAGAATCCTGATTGTAGCTAGTGACAGTCAAAATTATTTTTTCATTTTCAAGATATGAATTAATTAATAATACATATTTAACAATATCATCTTCATCTTTTCTATATTTTGGATCAACAATATTTTCAATAAATTTTATATAAGTGTCGTCATTATCTAATAGCTTAAGGCGTTTAAGAAACAGTTCTTCTAATTCCCAATCATCATTAGAGATGGTATGTTTAACCACATCATCATATGCATTTGTATATCTGGTGTCTTCAGATGGCATTGCTCTTAGGTCCCAGATTTCATTTAAAAATGACATCCATAGCTCATCTGTAATATTGAAAATTATGTGATCTGTTTTAATTATTGCATTAAAAAGTTCTAATTTGATTTTTCTAGAAATTTCTGTCATTTATATTCTCGTATAATTGTATTTGTAATGAAGCTTATATGTAACATAACGGTTGAGGAGAGCAATAGTTTTCCCGCTAGGGTAAACTATTGGCTCCTGCGTTTTGTTATGTACCTTCAATCAGTTTCCAAATATAACTAGATAGTATATTTATTGTTGTAGATAAAAAAACTGTTAAACCAACAGATAATAGTGGATATTTTTTAATAAATAATTCAACATTTTTAACTAATGGCTTATCAATTTTTTTTAGCTCTGACTCTAAAGAATATATAAGATTATCAGGAATAGATTTTTTGTTAATTTTAGATTGACATTCGCTACAAATTATAGGTTTTTCAGTATTATAGATTATATCATTTTTGTCTCCATTTAAATCAAACAAGCAACCTCTAGTGTCTTCATGTACAAAGTCATATACATTACCACTAAGAGTTGAACCAAAAATTTCATAAAATGTAAAAATTTCATAAATATTTTTTAAAATAAAATTCTCTAATGTAATATCTTTTCTTATTAAAATTTGCTCTAAATCAGAAACTGAAATACACATTTTATTATTATCGATTCTATGCATGTAAAAATTATCTTCAAATTTGTAGTTCATAATTCCAATACAAATATCATTACATTCGATATTAGCTAACATTGTTTTTACTTCATCAACAGAATAGATTACATCTAAAAAACCATCATTCTTTTTTGGTGAAGGCAAGTCGCTTATTCGATTAAGTTCTTCTATCTTAAAAAGATTTGATTTATGATTTTGTATCACCTCAAAATCAATTATTTTATCAATATGTCCGATCATGACAAGTTTTACAGATAATTTAGACATTTATTTCCTTTGTACATAACTATTTATTCAACGAACACTTTGTGTATTTAATGCCGTATATGCTAAATAACTATCATAAATAATGTTCTTTTTGATTTTAGTAAGTTTACCTAAATATAGGGATTTGGTCAATTTTTAAAGTTGTTA
>JASFZI010000062.1:0-6516 GCA_045107135.1 Candidatus Altimarinota bacterium | reverse complement strand
AGCTTTGATGGTACAGACTTTTAATATTGCTCAGAGAAATAACATCTTAGAAAGTTTAAATATCAGCGAGAGTGACAAAAGAATCATCAATACCAAAATCAAAAAATCTAAAGAGTGTTATGAGTTTATCACTAAACCATATGAAACTAAAAAAGGTGATGTAAAACTTCTAAAAGAGATAGAACAAGCAATAAACTGGAAAAGATATACAACGGTGATATATAAAGTTGGAGATGCTTTAGTTGAGTATGAAGTAAAACCATATAAAATAGTCTTTATGAATGAAAACTTTTACCTTGCTTGTGAAAATACAGATGAAGAGTATCCTTTTACTATATTTAGACTAGCAAATATAGAAAGTATAAAGTTACATACTAAAACATTTCATATAGATTTTGATATAGCAGAGTTCATAAAACATATACAAACACCATTTCCTAAATATATTCCAAATTTTAAAAAGCATCTTATAGAAGTTATAGTAGAAGTTCCTGCTAGTAAAGCTAGACTTTTTAAAGCTAAAAAGCATCTAGCATCTCAAAAAGAGCTTGAAACAAAGGAAGATGGTACTTTAGTACTCTCTTTTAAAGTAACACAAGAGCTAGAAATGGAAGAGCTTGTAAAAAAATGGATTCCACATATGAAAGTTGTAACACCACTATCTCTAAAAGAGAAGATAGAAGATGACTTAAAAGAGTATTTAAACATATAAAGGTAGAATAATATTATGCAATGGAAGAAACAAAAAATAACTTTACCTGATGGTACTGAAACAGATGCTCAAGCTCCAGTTATTATATCTGCTAGTCGTGCTACTGATATACCTACCTTTTATAGTGATTGGTTTATAAGTAGATGGGAAGCTGGATATATTAAGTGGACTAATCCTTTTAATGGTAAACCTCTTTATGTATCGTTTGAAAATACAAGGTTAGTCGTGTTTTGGACAAAGAACCCTCGACCTATGTTTAAGTATCTTGATTATATGGATAAGAATATTCCAAACTACTATTTTCAATACTCTTTAAATGATTATGATAATGAAGGTTTTGAAGCGAAAGTTTCAAGTGTTGAAAATAGAATTAAGACTTTTAAAGAACTTTCAAAAAGATTGGGTAAAAAAAGAGTGGTATGGAGATTTGACCCACTTCTTTTAACTGACACTATAGATGTAGCTGAACTACTCAGAAGAGTTAAGAACATAGGAGATCAGTTACAAAATTATACTGAAAAATTAGTATTTAGTTTCGCTGATATAGCTACATATAAAAAAGTGCAAAATAATCTTAAAAGAGAAGAAGTACCCTATATTGAATTTACCTATGAAACTATGGATGAGTTTGCTAAAGGTATATCAGAAATAAATAAAGAATGGGGATTACAGCTTGGTACATGTACAGAAAAGATTGATCTTGATAAATATGGCATAGTTCACAATAAGTGTATAGATGATGATCTTATGATAGATATATTTAGCGAAGATAAAGAGCTTATGGACTTTTTAGGTGTAGAGATAGAAGAGCCTAGTTTATTTGAAACTGAGCGAAAAATTACTAAAAAAAGAAATCTAAAAGACAAAGGTCAAAGAGAAGATTGTGGTTGTGTTATGTCTAAAGATATAGGTCAATATAATACTTGCCCTCATGAGTGCAACTACTGTTATGCTAATACTTCCAAAGAGTTAGCTAAAAAGAACTATAAGACGCATTTAGAAAATCCAAATAGTGAAAATATTACAGGAGTGTAAATGGCATATTATTTTAGATTACCATCCATAACAGATTTAACAAAACATCAACAGTACATACTTTATGAACTTGAACCAATTGCAATTTCTGGTGGTGCAGGAACAGGGAAAACTGTTGTTTCGTTATATCGACATCTTCTTAAAATGCGGGACTTTAATAAAACTACTGTACTTGTTACATATACAAAAACATTAGGATTTTATCTTCAGATGACATTAGAAGCTATTGAAGATAAAAATATTTTTCAAGAAAAAAATATGCTACCACCATCCCAACAAGTTTTTATAATTAAAAATTTTCCTTTTAATCAAAATTGGAAAGTTTCAGAAATTATAATAGATGAAGCCCAAGACTTAACACTTGAAACACTTCAAAAAATTACTGTACATGGGGATTTGATTTCTTATGGTGCTGATTTTAATCAACAACTATATGAAGGAAGAGCAACAGAAAATGAGATAAAAGAACTCTTCCCAAATAATGAAGAACGTGAATTACTGATAAGTTTTAGAAACTCTTATCATATTTTAAATTTTGTTAAAAGTCTATTCCCAAACTTTGCTATTGATCAAAATAGTCTAAATCTTCTTTTAAATGGAGATCCAGATAGTAACCCACCTATTAAAGAAAATATTGGAATAAAACCAAAATTATTAATTACAGAAAATTCTGATATTGAGATAAACAAAATTGTAGAGATAATAAATAGTTTTAAATCTAATACACATAATATAGCAATATTATTGCCATTTGGTAGTAGTGGAGAAGAAAGTGTAGAAAATTATCATACATTATTATCTAGTATAAATATTGATTGTTCAAAATATTATAATGAGATGAGAACAGATAATATAGAAATATCTAATATTCATGTAACAACTTACAAGTCAGCAAAAGGATTAGAGTTTGATACGGTTATCATTCCTTTTATTAATAAATTTAGGGATTTCATCAATAGAAGTCGTGCAACAAGGGTAAATGAAGAAGATTATTATGTGGCTTTTACAAGAACCAAAAGTAATTTATATTTATTTAGTAATCAAGAATTAGAGTTTATATCTAGTAGCTTATGCGACATAAATAAAGTTGATAATTCTGCTATTATACCTATAGCAGAAGATGAAATACCTTTTTAGAAAGAATTACTAGGAGAAATAAATGCACAACAAATATTACCTATCGATTAATACAACAAGTTTAGCTCACTATATATCAAAAGCTATTATATTGCCTAGTAGATTTTATAATAATAGACCAGATGATATTCAAAACCTATTTGAAGATTATCTGTTTTTATCAAATTTTCCATTTATAAATGATTCAGATTGCTCGATAGAATTAGTATTGACAGAAGAAGAAATAACTAACTTAAAAAAAATAGATAATAACATTTTTTTATTTGATAAACCACTTCCAATATCTAGAATTAAACAGATTTACTTTTTTACTGATGACCAAAAAATACTTACAATTGCAATGATTAATGATGGTGCAGGTTTTGTTAATGAAAATATAATAAAAATATTAAATAAAACAGATGAAACCGTATTAAAAATTGCAATACCTAAAATAGAAAGTTTTAGCTATTCAGATGAACTGGAATCTAGAATAAAAGATTTTGATCAAAAACTAGGTGGTCTTGCTTTTGTTAGATTTAATACTGAAAATAAATATAATCCAAATTATTTTTCTACACTGTCTTTTTTTAATTCTTATATTAAAGAAGAATATGAAAAAAATAGTATTCAAAAAAATATCATTTCTTATGAGGGGTTTTTTAATATATCTGGTAAATGGAAAGATTTAGCATCATTGATATATGAAACAATTGAAGAAAAAGATGTAATGATTTCTGCAAATAAAGAGAATGTTTCTATATCAAAGAATGAAGTGACAGGTATGCTAGAGTTTGAGAAAATAGATTCCAAAACAAACACTTATAAACTTGCGATTTTAAATACTTACGGCAGTAGTAGCACAAAAAGAAAAAGTATTGATGATTTAATATCTAGCTTTTTAAACAATCCAAGAGCTAATAAGATACAAGAACCAATATCTTTAATTTTTGGTATTAATAATGGTTACTCTGTATTTTACAATAACTATAAAAATAAAACTGTAAAATTTAAAATGAATTCAATACTAGATTATTATACGATTGAATCAATATTTCAATATGTTATTAATCATAACAATAATTGTTATAAATTTAAATATTTAGACAACATAATTAGTAAAAAACCTTTAATAGATAATTTATATTTTAAAACTTTTAATATGTTAGATGAGACAGTTGTCACTGAGAATAAAACCGTTATATCAGATATAGAAGATAATGTAGAATCTGGAATGTTTGCTCCATCTTTATTTGATAGAATCAAAAGTTTTATAGAAAAAATTCTAAAAAAAAAGCATGAAGTAGAAATTCTTTTACATCAAAAGCAAAAAGAAAATGAAGAACTAGAAGCTAAAATAGTAGGCATGACTCAAAACATAAATGTACTTACTATAAAAAGTCAAAATATAGAATCTAAATTCCAAGAAGAACAGACAAAACTAGAAGAACAGCAAGTGAAAAATTCAGAGTTACTGCAACAAGCTACGGAAACTCAAAGTCAAATCGAAGAGTTAAATAAACAATTACAAGAGATGCAGTTACAACTGAAGGAAAAACAAGAAAAAAATATAGAGCTAGATAACAAAGTAACTAATCTTAATCAGAATATTAAAGATAAAGAATTTAAATTCCAAGAAGAACAAAAAAAATCACAAGAACAAGAAGTGGAATATAGGGAATTGTTTAAGGAAAATATTAATCTTAAAAATCAAATAGCAAGACTAAATGATAAAATAAAAGATAAAGGAGTGCAATTAGAGCAAACTCAGAATGAAGCAACAAACTTAAATAGAAAAATAACTAATCTTGAAAAAAATATTAATGAAATTAAGACAACTAATCAATATAATGAATCTCAACTTCAAGAACAACAAGTAAAACAAGGTAACTTACTTGAACAAATTAGTAGTCTTGAAGATAAAGCAGAAGTCCTAAACAAAGAGATAACAGAAATAAAAGGAGAACTGCAGCAAACACAAGAAGAAAAAAGTTTATTAGAAGAAAGGTTGGAAAAGGCGAAAGATGTTTTTAGAAAGCAGAAATTAAAAATTGACAGTTTTGAAGGGAAAATTGATGAAAACTCTCATCAAAATAAGATAAATTTAAACGGTATGCTAAAACCAGCATTATTAGAGTTAGCAAGACAAAAAGGGATTGAAGTTAATAATAAGGATACGGTACAACAACTAAAAGATAAAATAAATTTAAATCAAAGTTCTTTATTTTGAAAAATATTATTAATGAATTACATAATAACTCAATAAGCACTAATAAACTTGAGATATTTATTAATTATAAATTTCAAAATTTATATGACTTTTTTTCAAATCAAAATAAAAAAGAAATTACAACATATAAATCAAATATTGAAGTATATATAGCTAGAAATTTAAAAATATTAAAGCAGCTAAATTTTAATAACGAAATCAATTTAAAATTTATAATAATGCTGATAGAGGCTTGTGAAAAGCTTGAAATATATATGGAGTTTCAAACATTATTTAAGTTATTAAAAAAAAATAATTACCCTTTTGATAAAAAATTAGAATCCCAATCTCTATATATTGTAAATATACGAAAATTTAATGATTATCAAAATAATTATAAACTGTTTATAGATACATTAAATATAGCATTTGTCGATGAAGAAGAACTTGAACAAACATTGACAATTTTATATATAAACTTTTATCTAAGAATTGTAAAAGATTTTGGAGATTATAACAAAGAGAATGTTATTAAATTAAAATTAGATTATATTGAATATTATAATACTCAAAATTATACATTTTTAGATAGAGATTTAGTAGATAAAATTTTTAATATAGATATAAGTAATACTCAAAATGCTTATAATAATATTCAAAATATCATATCTGATTATTTAACCCATAATGAAGAACAAATTTGTAATTCAAGTACTTTATTAATTGAAAATAGTAACTATTCAAAAAAACTATATTCTTTGCATAATCCAACTTTTAACGATATTAAAAAAATATCTATAGAATATATACAGAATATTCATAATCAATCAAAACTATATAATAAGCTTGATAGGGGAAGATATATTATAGATGATGAGGAGTTGTTGTATCAATATATATTTTCATATAGTACCATGCATAAATTAAAACTCTATGAGTCATTTCATGTAATTACTGAAAAACTAAAAAACATCACAATAGATATTATTGATTGGGGCTGTGGTCAAGCACTTGCTACTACACTTTTTATAGAGTATATAAAAGAAAATAATTTAAATATTGATATAAAAAATATAACTTTAATAGAACCTTCAAAACTAGCACTGGCTAGAGGTATTCTTCATTTAGATATACTAAAACAAAATACTTATAATATAACTGCTATTAACAAAGATTTAGATTGTGTAGAGCAAAGCGATATAAATATGGATAGTCAAAATATAGTATTACACTTATTTTCAAATATACTTGATGCAGAATTTTTTAAATTAGATCTAAATTTTTTAGAAAAGATATCTAATAATTTTCAAAATGATAATTATTTTATTTGTACAAGTCCAAATATAGGTGCAAAAAGAAATGGTCGTATTGATTTATTTTATAAATATTTTGATGATAATTTTAACACAGAATTAATATCTTCAAGAGATACAAATATTGGTAA
>JASFZI010000061.1:0-26059 GCA_045107135.1 Candidatus Altimarinota bacterium | reverse complement strand
TTTTTTGTTGTTAGAAGAGGGAATCAATCATCCAAATTATACTTAGCCTGCATTCCAAAAAGTCATCTAACTCATGTACCTGTTCTATCATCCTTTCAGATTCAGTTTTCTTTTACATCTCTTAATAAATCTAAATACTGTTTCATAAATAAAAAATTAATTATAACTGAAAATAGTATATATTATTGGTAGAATTAATCAATAGAAACTTTAACAAAAATACTTTTGCAAAAAGCTTTTATATTGATAAAATATACCCACTTTTATAAATTATAAAAAAAAGAAAAATGCCAAAAATATCAAAGGATAAAAAAAAGAAAACAAAATTAATCAATATAAATAAAAAGAAGGGGTATAAACCGCTCTTAATACTTATAATGATATCATTAATAATTGCTTTATTACTTCCATATGCCAAAGATAAGGAAGCTTTTATGGATACCAATATAGGACTTAATTTATTAGAATCAAAATTTCTTGAATGACAATATAAAGAAATTCTTATTGACGGGAACAAAGCTATAGCAGTTTTAAGCTGAAGCACAATTAATGATTGAGGAATAATAAAAATTCAAAGAGATATCGTAATATTACCAAAAAATGATTCTATAAAAGATTTATGATTAAAAAATCCTAGAATCAAAACATCTATTTTAGTTAAAGATAAAACTAGTGAAGAATTTTGGGCTGAAATATTCCCAACAATCATTGCATTTGTGTTATTTTTTATAATTTGAATAATTCTAATTTCTAAAATGTGATGAGTAGCTAATAATGCTATGACTTTTTGAAAATCGAGAGCAAAACTATATGATAACACCAAAGATAAAATATTATTCAAGGATGTTGCTTGAGCTGAGGAAGAAAAAGAAGAATTAGCTGAAATTATACAATTTCTTAAAAATCCAAAAAAATTTAAAGATATTTGAGCTAGAATACCAAGATGAACTCTACTTGTTGGTCCTCCTGGGACAGGTAAAACAATGTTAGCAAGAGCTGTAGCAGGTGAAAGTAATGTACCTTTCCTGAGTATTTCAGGTTCTGAATTTGTTGAAATGTTTGTATGAGTTTGAGCATCAAGAGTTAGAGATTTGTTTGAAAATGCAAAAAAAATTGCTCCAGCAATAATCTTTATTGATGAAATTGATGCTATAGGTAAAAAAAGATGACCTGGAACAGGATGATGACATGACGAAAGAGAACAAACTCTAAACCAGATTCTAACAGAAATGGATGGTTTTGATAATGAAACAAATGTTATAGTAATGTGAGCAACAAATAGAGCTGATGTTCTTGATAAAGCATTACTTAGACCAGGTAGATTTGATAGAAAAATTACAGTAAACTTACCTAATATAATTGATAGAGAACAAATATTAAAGATTCATGCTAAAACTAGAAAAATAAATTCTGATATTGATTATAAATCACTTGCATCAAAAACAGTATGATTTTCTTGAGCTGACTTAGGGAATCTTATAAATGAATCTGCTATAATTAGTGCAAGAAATAATGAAAAAGAAATCTCAGAAAAAAGAATAACAGAGGCTTTTGAAAGATTAGTTATGTGATTAAGAAAAAAATCACAAGTAATGAATGAAGAAGAGAAAAAAATCACAGCATATCATGAAGTGTGACATGCTCTAGTATGAAGACTATTACCTAATACTGATCCAGTTCATAAAATCTCAATTGTTTCAAGATGATGAGCTTTATGAGTTACATGGTTTTTACCAGAAAGAGATAAATTACTTATTTCAAAAGCTAAATATATTGATGAATTAGCAACTTTATATTGAGGTAGAGCAGCAGAAGAAATATTCCTTTGAAAAGATTTTATAACTACCTGAGCTTCTAATGATATAGAAAAAGCAACAAGTATAGCTAGGGAAATGGTTATGAGATATTGAATGTATGAAGAAATTGGTAGAGAAAATTACGCATGAGATAGGGCAGCCATGAATCACTTATGAATTTCTGAAGAAAAGAATATTTCTGAGAAAGCAAAAGAAAAAATTGATTCAAAAATCAAAGAAATTTTAGATACAGCATATATTACAGCAATTGACCTAATAACATCAAATAAAGAATTACACAAAAAAATCTCAAAAGACTTGATTGAAAAAGAAGAAATTAATAAAAAAGAATTCGAAGAATATTTTATATAAAAAATCTAGCAAAATTGCTAGATTTTTTTTGTTTTTTGAATATCATATAGAAAGTTATATATACTTACTTTAAAACATATTATGCACGAACTAATTAATACGATAGTAAATTTTACAGCTGACCTAGGTTATACTGGTATTTTCATAATGATGGTGTTAGAATCATCATTTTTCCCGTTTCCATCAGAAGTAGCAATGATACCCGCATGATATCTTGCTAGTGTTTGAAAAATGGACTTTTCAATTGCATTAATTGTTTGAACTTTTTGAGCTCTTGTATGAGCAACCATAAACTATATGTTGTGATTTTTTCTTTGATCAAAAGTAATTCATAAGTTAGTTAAAAAATATTGAAAATACGTATTAGTAACAAAAAATCACTACCATGAAACTGAAAAATATTTTGAAAAGCACTGAAGTATTACAACATTCCTTGCAAGATTCATAACTATTGTAAGGCAATTAATAAGTCTTCCTGCTTGAGTTTTTAAAATGAATTTTGCAAAGTTTTTCTTTTATACATGACTATGAGCATGAATCTGGAACTTATTACTAATGCTAATATGATATACTGCATGAGAAAATAAAGAATTAATTGAAAAATATTCATTTGAAATACTTATTGGATCAGTATTATTTACTATAATTGTTGCTAATATTTACTTTTACTTACATAGAAGAAAAAATGATAAAATCTAGAACAATATTTATTTGAGACGTACAATGATGTTATAGTGAATTAAAATTACTCATCAAAAAGCTTAAATTAATTCCAAAAGATAAAGTTTATTTTGCATGAGACATGATTAATAAATGACCTAAAAGCTTCAAAGTACTTAAATATATATACAAAAATAAGGGTCAATTTAAATGTGTTAAATGAAATCATGAAATAGATTTTCTTGAATGGTTAGAGTGAAAACCATATAAAAAAAATAAAGCATTCAAAAAATTAAGAAATAAAATAGCTAAAAAATGAGTTCCTTACTTAATCCAATATCTAAAGGATTTACCTCTATATATTGAAGGTAATAATTTTATTTTGCTGCATTGATGATTAATTCCAAATAAAGAAATTCAGGACCATAGTCAAGATGAGATTACTAGATTATGTGAGTATGAATGAAAACCATGGTATGAATATTATAAATGAGACAAGAAAATCATTTATTGACACTGGGCAAAGGAGGGAATACAATTTAGAGAAAAAACTAAGTGATTAGATTCATGATGCGTATACTGAAAATCATTAACAGCATATATATTAGAAACTGGTGATGTAATACAACAAACAGCTCTAAGCGTCTATATAAATCCATACAAAGCACAAAAAACTTTATCAGATAAAATAAAAGATCTTTTTAAATTTAAAAAATGAAATTAAATAAACTTAAAAAATTCAAGGATAAAAAAATAGCAATATTATGATTTTGAAAAGAAGGGAAGTCTAGTCTATCATTTCTTTTAAAATTGTGATTTAAGAATATCACCATATTAGATAAAAATAAAAATATAGAACAAAAGAAGGGGATTAACTATATTTTATGAAATGATTATCTAGACGAATTATGAATCTATAATCTAATATTTAAAAGTCCTTGAATCTCTCCTTATAACTCAAAAATGGCTTCTTATAAGGATATTTTAATTAGTCAAGCTCAGATATTTTTCAATAATTATTCATGAAAGATAATATGAATCACATGAACAAAATGAAAATCTACAGTTACTGTTCTTACCTATGAAACTCTTAAAAAAATCTGATACAATACAAAAATTGTATGAAATATATGAAATCCAGTTTTAGATGAAGTTGATATTATTAATAATGAAACTCATGATTTTATAGTATATGAATTATCTAGTTATATGTTAGAATGACTAGAATTAAATCTTTTTATATGAATAATAAATAACATTTACAATTGTCACCTAGATTGGCATAAATGAAGATCAAATTATGAAATAGCAAAATTTTGAGCAATAAAGCAAGCTAAACACAAATTAGTTAATTATGAATTAAAAGATTCAACAAACAACATTAATAATGTAAAATATTTCTGAGAAGACTGAAATTATTCTTTTAAAAACTGATTGTTCTATAAAAATGAACAAGTGATTTTAAAAGATGAAAACATAGCACTACAATGAGAACATAATAGAAAAAACATATCAGTTGTATTATGAATATTAGATATTATTGATCCAAATAATTTAGATAAACATATTGATTTACTTAAAAAAGTATTATCTATTTTTACCGGATTACCGCATAGAATTCAAAATATATGAGAATATAACTGAATAATATTTATAGATGATGCAATTGCAACAACACCAGAATCTACAATTGCTGCATTAAAAACCTATGAACACAATATTTGAACAATCCTTTTATGATGACAAGATTCATGGTTTGAGTTTTCAGAGTTGAGAAAAAAATTAAGAAAATACAATATTTCAAATATTGTTTTATTTCCAGATACATGAGAAAAAATATTTTGAGACTTAAGTAAATATGATTATGAAAAGGTTTTTAATTTAGAATGAAAATATTCTCCAAAGATACTTAAGACAAAATCTATGAAATCAGCAATTGATTTTGCTTTTAAAAATACACCTAAGTGAAAAATTTGTATATTATCAAATGCAGCACCTAGTTTTAGTTTATGGAGTGGTTATATTGAAAAATGATTACAATTTCAAGATGAGGTAAAAAAGTATATTTCAAAATAAGTATTTTAGGTAATCTGTATTCAGAAAAAATTTAAAAACGCTTAAATCGCAAAATTTTAATTTCTACCTCAGAATAGCCTAATTTAAGCCAACTATATATTATCTAATAATCATAAAAACTTCTGTTATAAATAGTCACAATATTTTACATTTATATACTAAGAATAGTAAAAAAAATAAACTAAATCGGAGGAGTATAAAAGAATAGTTACATTAGTACACATAATGTAACTTATGTGTACTAATGTAATACGTTACTTATATGGCTCGTCTATTAACTAAGCAATAAAAAAACATTATTTTTATTAATAATGTTTTTTTAAATCTTTTTATAATTTCTCTATTTATTTTTAATCTCTTTTAATTTAGTTACTACTTTTTATAAACTAAATTAATCATTTTTTTTCTAAATTTAATATTGAATTATCCATTGTTATCATTCCATCAGCTGCTCATGTTTCAATAGCTGAATCTATTTGATGAATAACTCATTTTCTAATCATATTAGAAATACTACTATTATTAACCAAAAGTTCTGTTGCTAAAACTCTCCCCTTTCAATCCTTAGTTTTTATTAAATCTTGCCAAATTATTCAAATTAGAGATTCTGCTAATTGACTTTGAATTTGTTCCTTTTCATCTCACGGAAACATATCAATAATACGAGATATACTTCTTGCAGCTCCTGAAGTATGCAGAGTTGCTAAAACTAAGTTTCAAGTTTCTGCAGCTCTCATTGCTAACCTAAAAGTGTCCAAATCTCTCATTTCTCATACCATAATCACGTCACTAGCCTGTCTTAATGCGTATTTTAAGCCATTATCAAAAGATAAAGTATTTATTCACACTTCCCTTTGTTCAATTAATGATTTTTTATTTTTAAATACAAATTCAATTGGATCTTCAACAGTAATAATATGTTTTGATAAATTGGAACTTATAGTATCAATTAATGCAGCTAATGTTGTAGATTTTCACGATCAAACGCTTCATGTAACAAGAATTAATCAGTTTTTCTTTCTTATGAAATCAAATAATTTTTTAGGTAATCATAATTCCGTGAATGATGGTAATACATTTTTTATTGGTCTAAAAACTACACCAATTCCTTTTTGGGTAAGGAAAGCATTTGCTCTAAACCTTGTATATCACTTTAAATCAACAGGAAAATCTAATTCTAATTTTTCCTTAAATAAATCCTTTTGTTTTTGATTCATTATTGAGCCAACTTCATTTGTTAAAACTTCATTAGTAAATACTTCATATTCCTCCAAATAAGAGATATCTCAATTCATTTTAAAGCATGGTTTAGAACCAGCTGTTAAAATAATATCTGAAACTTCTGGACCTTCTAGTGATTTTTTTAATATCTCTGTTATAAACATGTAAATAGAAATTATTATCTAATATATAATAAATTATACTATGAAAAGCTTTATAAAACAAATAAACACTATTTTTGTGTAATAAATATTATAAAAATAATATATATATTTTTTATATAGCAAATTATCAATATAATAGGATTATAATTAATAAAAATTAATAAAAAATGAAATATTATAAAAAAGGTTTTTCATTAATCGAAGTAATAATTGCTACATCAATAATTACTATTGCTGTATTTTGAGTCTATAGATTAATATGAGAAAATACTAAAATAATAAATAATTCATGAAATTATATACAAGTAAATTCTTTATTTCCAGTATTAGAGGAATGTATAGAAAATATCTGAT
Source organism: Candidatus Altimarinota bacterium (assembly GCA_045107135.1). Taxonomy (GTDB): domain Bacteria; phylum Patescibacteriota; class Gracilibacteria; order BD1-5; family UBA6164; genus UBA6164. The sequence continues at coordinate 19,416 of JASFZI010000061.1, read as the reverse complement.
TTTCCTCTTTAATATCAGCTACTTGAACAAAGTATAATTTTAATTTTTGAGCAGATTTAAATGTATGTGAAACATGAACTACAAATATTGTTACAATTGATAATTTAGAATATTCTCTAAAATGAATTATTAAAGATACATGAGATGACTTCATTGAATGGGAATTGTATATAAATTCTGATGAAGTAAGAACCCTTACTTGAACCTATAAACAAATAAAATAAAAGAACACTGCAAAATGTTCTTTTATTATTATAATCTAAAATATTTTTAATATTTACAAGGTTTGAGCCAGTTCCCTCTTCTCAGTATTCGTTAAATATCAAACATATTTTAATAGATTAATTTTTTCAGTATCTGTTAGTTCCCTAGAATTTGAAATTTTATTCAAAATGAAAGGATCTATTATTATTTTTCTTTTTGCCATTTTTTTTTATATTAATACTATAATAATTGCTATTAGGAGTTGAAAAAGTAACTACTCCTCGGAAATAAATTTAAATATACATGTATATTATCCCATATATTATATATATTGTCAAATATACTCTTTACTTTTATATAATATTATTTATAAATATGCTAATTCTTTGAATAGACCCTTGAACTACAACAACAGGTTATGCCTTAGTAGAGAAGAAAAGTAATATATTTACACTAATAGACTACTGAGTTTTTACAACTACACCAAAAATACCACTTCCAGATAAAATTTTGGAAATATGAACAGATATTAGTACAATAATTGATAATTTTAATCCTGATATAGTTTCTGTAGAAAAAATATTTTTTCAGACAAATTTGAAAACATGAATTGATGTAGCTCAGGCTAGATGAGTAATGATATATGAGGTAATGAAAAAAAATAAGAAAATTTTAGAATATACACCTCTTCAAGTAAAAAAAGCCATAACATGAAATTGAAAAGCTAATAAATTACAATTACAAAATGCTATAAAAATGCTTTTTAGACTTGATTCAATACCAAAACCTGATGACGCAGCTGATGCTATATGACTAGCCTATATGTGATGATTAAATTCAAACTTTGCAATAAGTTGATTAAAATTAGAATAAATGATAATATATAAATATATATTATCATTTATTTTTTTATATGGTTTTTGAAAATTTTTGAAAAAAGGAAAGTTTTGAAGATTTTGAATCACAGGTAGATACATTATCTAAACAGAATGAATTGTTGCAATCTTCTGTAGATTTTTTGACTAAAAAAATTACTGATTTTAAAAATAATTGAAAACTTGAAAAATATGAAATTGATTTTATTAAAGAACAAATAAAGTATCATAAAAAATTATCTGTTTTGAAAAAAAAATATACTCAAGGAAAAAATAGTCTAACTCATAGATCAATCAGAGAAATAGATGCAGTATATCATGAAACTGAATGAACTGCAATTTCAAAAATAGAAATAAATTATTTAAAATGAAAAACTAAAAAAGAAGAATTAAAGCTAAAGGATACATTGAGAGATATTTCATATAGAGATTATATCGAAGAAAATGTGAATATCACTAGGTGGCCTGAGTCAATTTTTGAGTGAGAAAAAGTTAGAGATTTCTATAACCTTTTCACCTTAGAGTATTTAAATTATATAGAAAATTTTTACTCAGAGGAAGATATAAGAGAAAGACATAATAATATAAAAAATTGACTTGTTCTTCCAAAAAAAATTATAAAATGAATTTTATACAGATTACTAAACAATAATTGGAGAAAATTAATTGATTTAAATAATGATTTAATTATTAACATTTGATGAAAAAAAGAAAGATTTTCTATAAAAGATATCAAGGGTGAAATAAATACTGATAAAATAGAAAAAACAAGAGTAGAAAAAGAGATAATGAAGGCTGAAAAAGAAAAAAAAGAGAAAATACATAGAATGCAATTATTAGATGAGATTTTAATAAAAATTAATAATTTCAAAGGAACTATAAAAAAAATCTGACAAGTTACCCCTCTACAAAAAAATGAAACAGCAAAAATAGTTAAAGAAAAATTAATAAAATATTTAATAATAAGTTGAACATTAGAAAAAAGTAAAATCTCAAGTATACTGATAATAAAAAACTGATTTGATGATGCAAATTTTGCAGCAACATACGAAAAAATATTAAAAGAAAACTGACAAAATAAAAAGGTTAAGAAAATTGATAAAGAGTATGCTATTTTACTTTTAGAGAATCTATTAGACAATATTAATGACCTAAATTTAACTAGAGAAAAAACAGTATACATTTCTAATAATATTGAAATAAGCGTTGAAAATGAGTATCTTTTTATAGATTATTTACTTAGAACATGAGAAATAACAAAGGATCAATTATTACAAAAATCAGAAAAATTTGAATCATTTAATTATTTGAATTTTATCGACAGATATTGATTGAGCGAAGAAGTTGAAAACACATATATACAATTTTTAACAAGAAAAATTAAAAATTTAAATGTTTATATTAATTGAAAAGTTATAAAAATTACACCAGAATTTGTCCAAGAAAATCAAGCAATAATTATTAACAATCTGACAGTTCTAAACAAAATCATCGTATGAATAGAAAGTGATTGAATAAATAAGGATAATCATAACTGAAGTTGAGCTAAGTGATACTTTCAATTTCATACAGCCAATGGAGCCTCAGATAGAAATGAATGAAAATATAATTCATTTGAAACAGCATTAAGGAGAGCTTATAAAGACCTTTCTGGATTTAAATATATTCCAAATCAAGAATTTAAAAATCATGATAATGTGCCTCAATGGATAGTTGACGCATATAATAATAAAAATACAGACCCGAAAGATTTAACAGCAAGCCAACAAAATTCTCTATTTGTAATTGATATGTTTAATAACTGAAAAAAAGTTATTAACTGAATGGGGCACAAAAAAGGAATACCAGATTATATATGATTAGCTATAATATGAAATCTCTGGTCAGTTGAAAAATTTTACAAATTATTTCATCATACAGCTCCAGACAAAGCAACAATAAAAAGAATAAAAGACTATTCAAAAAAATACACAAGTGAGTTTACACAAATAGATTAAAACAAATATAAAAGAGTATATATTTAAATTAAAAGTTGATTTTTAATACAAAATATATACTCTTTTATAGTACCATTTTCTAAAAGGACCTAGCTTAATTAGAAGAGTATTCGGATTCCGACCCCGAAAAGCGTAGGTGCAATTCCTACGGTCCTTGCCATATAAAAAAAAGTTTCATAGACCTATAGTCCTGTAAACCCTAATTAATCCTATAAATACAGGCCTAAAGGGTTTTTTTTATTTAAATTGCTCTGTTTTCCATTAATTCTCACCCCCCCCCTTAGGTATGCTTAGAATCGATAGAAAAAGTCGATGCAATTCCTATATAGTCAAGTTCATTTTTTTGAGCTAATTTACAAAAAAAAGAGGTTTTTAATCCCCTTTTTTCTTTTGTTTACTATAAGTAAAATAAAAAATTATATTTAAAAGTATAGTTCATAATATCCGTGAATACAATATATATCAGTCTTCATAACCAATACATATTTCCGGTAATATTAAACAATAACTAAAATTTACTATAAATACTCATATAAGAAGTCATGGATATATAGATAATATAAAAAAAATAAAGTATATTAAAAAAACTCTTATTTTTTCCTTCATAAATTGATAATTATTTAATTAATATATAAGCTTTTAAATTTATTATGTTCTTCATTTGTCTCAGCATAATAAATTTTTCAAGTTACCGTATCATGTAAGTAGTAATAATAGTTAGTTTCTTCATGATTTACTGTAGCTTCAATAGTATCAAAACTAGGATTTCAGATTGGAGTTGGCGGAAGTCATATTATAAACCTAGTATTATACTCTGAGTTTATATTAATATATTTAGAAATAACTAACTTACACTCTGTTCATGTTAATCTATATGGATAACAAGTAGTAATATCAGCTCATATATTCCAATATTCTTTTACTCTTTTTTTAAGTATTCAGGCTACTGTAGCTTTTTCATTGATATTTTTCTCTTCTTTCTCTACAATAGAAGATAAATTAATTATACTTTCTATTACTCTATTAATATATATTGGATTTTTATCTTCATCCAAAAATAATTTATTATATACTTTATTTTCAAACGCTTCTAATTGTTTGATTACAAATTCGTTAATATGAAAATTTGAACTATTTATTTCATACGTATCTGGATATAAATATCATTCGATAGTTTCTTGATTATCTAAAAAAGGAAAATATTTTGATAAAGAATTAATTTTTTCAACATTCTCTACATATAAAATATATTCTCATTTATTTATTAGATTTCTATAATATAAATAATTATCAATATCAAAAATATTCCATCATTCTAGTATAATTATTTTATTTTGTTTTATTTTTAGATTATAAATAAGTCTATTAAAAATCATATATAATCTATCAGATTTGGGTTTTTGATTATATTTTTCTAATATTAAAATCACATTATCATAATTAAATTTTTTATTTCTTAGTATAATATTATCTAACTTAATTTCTATATTTTCTATTATTTTATAATCATTAGTAATTAATGTATAATTATTAGCAAAGGATGTATTAATAAAAAGAAATGATATTATTAAAATGTAAAATATAAGTATTTGTTTCATATATTATGAATAATGAAGTATGGTATTTTATTAATTATACTTAAAAATAATAAAAATTCTAATATAAAAATGAGTAATTTGTGAAAATAATCAGTGTAAAGTAAAATATTAAAATAATACTTTTTTGCTATTTCTCGATACTCTCAGGACTCAGTGAACTTCCTCAGACTGTTGTCATATACAAAAAAATAATGCTTTATTTTCTTCATCAAATATATTCTACTCAAGTAGTTTCTGGATTTTTATTTTTGCTTATTAATGTTCATTTTGAAGCTGTCGCATCAGTATATCATCTTCAAATAATATTTTCTATACTATTTTCAAAACCTAGTATATATCATTGAAAAACTGGAATTTTATTATTTTTCCATTCTAATATATTCAAATAAAAACTCATTTAATTCTTCTTCCGAAATAATAGAAAATATATTTTGCCATTTCTGAGATTCTTTTACTGGAGATGATAATCTTAAAAATAAATCTATATCAATTTTTGAATCATTATAATATTGAAGTACTGAAATAAAATCTATTTGTTCTATTATACAATCTTCTAGAAATTCATAAGAAATATCTTGTTTTTTTGCAATTCAATTGATTCTATGTTGAAGAGCAGGAATAAATGCTGGAATACTTAAGTACTCGTATGTATTTATTTTTTTTCTTTTAATTTTTTTATGCATTGACATCATTAAAGTAAGTCTATCAACTTCATTATTTTCCTTTTTTGCTACTTTTTTTTCTACTACTTTTATTTCTGGTACATTCTTTTTTACTACATTCTTTTTTTTCTTCTTTTTTACTACATTCTTTTCTCTCACAACACCTACACTATCTTCTATAACTTCTACTGGTTTAACTTTTAATACTGCTTCTTCTGTTCTAGTTTTTTCTAATTCTAACATATCGTTATTTAATCAAAATCTATCAATACAATGCTCTCTTGAAATAGTATTTGTTGTTAATGCTAAAGCAAAATTTTCAATATATTTTTTATTATTTATCTTTTGATTTTGAAGAAAAAATAAATAATAAATATGATTAGCTTTTTTTCAAATAAAATCCTTAAAAAAAATATTTAATTCTTTATATTTATTACTATCATTATCAAGTATAGGCTTTTTTCAACTTAATAATGAATATATTTCTAAAATAAATTTTCTTTGTTTATCAAGTGAATAAGAAGAAAAATCATTTACAATTCTTGCTTTTATAATAATAAATTTATTTCTATCAGTCTCATTTAATTTTCAAAAAACTCTACTATCTTTATTTATGTTTTTCTTTTCCGTGATTAATTGTTTTTTATCTATTCAAAAAACATCCGATACAATATTAGCTAAATCTGTATCGATAAGAACCTTAGAAACAAATCTTCTAATTACTCGTCTTCATAATTTAGCACTTCATTTCACAAGTAATTTATTAAAAACAAAACTTGAAGCATTTCATGTAAATTTTTGTAGAACTCATTGTGTAGTACGTTTTTTTCAATTATTAAATCTAGTCATAGTATAATACTTTGCACTATTTAATAAAATCTTATGAAAATCTATAAAAAAATTACTTTGCTCATCAAGTGTTATATTATCTATACTATTTACTAATCTTTGAATCAAGGGTAATTCCTTCTTATTTATAATTCTATATGGTTTATAGTCTTCATTCCTAACTTTTCTCTCAGGCCTTTTTCTTTCACTAAAATCATTTACTTCATAGGAAAAGTTCCAAGTCTCAGTATTTATAATACCTTCAAGAATTTCTTTATCATCAATTAATATTTCAATAAATAATAATAAAAATTTATTTTTTAATTTTTGTGTTTTGTCTTTGTCTCATAAAATTACATTTAAATTTGAATATACTTTGCTAATAATTTTATTATCTCCTCAAGATATATAATCCCTTAATATTATACTATCGCTTTTCATTGATCAATTTCCATAAATAACCAACTTACTATATTTCTCTGATCATTTAATTCACTCTGCAATTTTTAAAAGAAATTCTTTTTGTCATCTCTTACAAAGTCCTGAAAGTAAATCATATAATGCTTGCTTAAAAGAATGGTCAGCTAAGATATTTTTTACATTACTTTTTATTTCTGATAAAAAATCTATTATAACTTTAGTAAATATATCAATATCCTCTGGGTTTATTTCTCAGGTTGTTATAGTTGATACAGAATCCCTTATTGAATTTATACTTCATTCAATTCAAACGAATTCTATATTATTAACAGAAAATCAAATATTAAAATCATTTATAAAAGTATCTAAAAATTCTTTTATTAGGGTTACTTTTTCAAATTTTTTTTCTTCTCATTTCTGAATATTTATTATATCAATATGTGTTAATTTTTGTTCTCTACCCTCATTAAATGAATCTAAAAAAGTATCTAATATATCTTTGAAAGTTTTATCTTTTTCATATAATCTCATATAATTGATAGCAATTTCTCTTGTACTTGAGCATAATGTTCAAATATCATCTAATTCAAATACTAAACATTCTTTATTATCCATATATTATTCTAAAATATTAATTTTATTAATATTAAAGATAAATTAACTATTGTCAACTTGTAATCATTTATAGTCGTAGAGTGTATAATACATATTATGCATCGTTGGAAATATCCAATGAATTATTTTAAAAAATTTGAGCTAATGTAAAAATTGTGTGCTAGAAATCTATAAATTTCTATCATAAAGCCATAATGAAACAAATTTTCTTTGTAATCCAAGTTCAATCTATCATAATATATTTAACATTATCAAAAACTAAGTCTATTTGATAAATTAAGTTATTATCTAACTTTTCTCTGATATATTTAAAGACATCTAGTGTATATTCGTTTCATTTCTGAATATATAAAAACTTGTTTTTAAAAGAAATCTTGAAAGATTCTTAAAAAACACATCAATACTAAACCTAAGGAATCCTATCAACAAAGGCTATTTTCTATGCGTGTTTTATGAAAAATAGGGATAATCTAAGAATATTATATCTAATTAAATATAATATTTTTTATTTATATCGTAATACTAATTAACTTTTCGTTATTACTTTCAAAAGAGCTTCTTCTAATTGTTTTGGTTCATCTGTTCATATTCTATAAATTTTTCAATCAAACATTCTTATTTCAACAGCATCAAAACCTGAGACATTGTATATCCGCATATAAGGCCAAAACCATACTCTTATACCCCAACCAAAATACCAATGATTTCTTACTGCTTTCACCTTTTTTATTTCGCTAAGTAAAAATTTCTTTTTAAAAATTCAATATCAAAATTTAATTTTTAAATATTTTTCATTTATAATTACAGTTAATGATATAAAAGAAATTATTATAAATAATATAACTCACATAAATAAAAATAAAAATGGTTCAAATTTAGATTCAATTAATATAAAACTAAATAATATTATTACTGACAATATTGCAAATAAAAACAATTTAGATTTTTGTGTATGTTCATAATTCATAATTATTTGATTAAAAATTAGTATTAATTTAATTATATGAATTAATTAAAAAAAATAAAATAATATTAAATAATATTATTTTATTTTTTTTGAGAATATTTTTTATATAAATCTTTTAAATAATTTATTTTTTTTATTTCTTGTACTTCTTCTTGCAATTCATCTTGTTCACATTCTAATAAAACAAGTTTTCAAGTTTTCATATCTAAAATAGAGGTAAATAAATCAGTATCTTCAAGTAATTTTTCAACTAATAAATTTAATATATGGGTTGGTATTCTTTTTTGTGTAGAATATAATACATCCTTAATTTTTTGACGAATGTATTTTTCCTTGAAATTGGTTTTTAATGGATTTATAAAATTTTTTAATGTCGCTGCTATTTTTCATCATCATCTATTAACTATATTTTTGTATTTATCACTTTTACTTATATTTTCATGGAGAACTTCTAAAAATAATTTTTGTTCTCATATGGTAAGTTTTGAAATACGGAAAAACAATAAATCATTATTTGTAATTTTTATATCATCTATATTAACTACTTTTTCTAAGAGTTTTTTCTTAGAAAATAGAATTTCAAAAATTAAATTCAAATTTTTTTCTCAGATAGGATGCGTTCCCTTCATTAATCTTCTTAATGCAAAAGAGCCTTTATTTTCCTTCTTCCAAAGAAATTTATATAAAGTAGTAAAGTTATTTTTTTCTTGTTTTTCAATATTTGATACAATTTTATCAAAAAATGTTCTTTGATTTTTTATTTTTTCATCTCTAGTTCAAATTAATAAACTTTTTTTAAAATTATATTTTTTTAAACTTAATTTTGTATGTCTATCTATATCAAAACAATTATTAGATACACTTTTTTCATTATCAAAAATTAATCTTCAAGTTTCTTTATCCACTATTCATTCTCATATTTCAGGTTTTTCAAGTAAGATTGTAGATAATTTTTGAACCGTCTGTGTATACAACTTAATAGTTGGTTCTTTTCATTGTGTCTTATACAATAAATATTTTTCATATCATCTCTTTTTTATTCTTCTATCTTGTTTTTCCCATCATCATACAAGTCAAACTATAACAGCCATTAAAGTTTTTTTTGTTTTATTATTTTTTTTATAATTAGAATAAATTTTTTCTAATATTTTCCTTTGTTTATCTCAACTTAATCATAATATCTGTGATTCAACAATCTCTTTTTGTGAAATATTATTTTTATTTAAATCTACCATATTTCAATCAATTAAATCAATATTTTTTACAAAATCATCTATAAAAAAAGATAAATTTTCTTCTCAAATGGGTTTATTACTTTTAAAAAGATGCATAAGAGAATCATATTTTCATGGTTTATATTTATTTATCACATATTTACATGATACATTTTCTTTCCATTCTTCAGTAGAATTTCTTATTATGTTACTACAAATGTTGCTAAAAAATACTATTTGTTTTTGTATTCTTTCATCTTTTTCTCAAGACAACAAAAAATCCAATATTCTTGTTTTTAATACAACATCTATTAGATCTCAATCTAATTCAATATCAAGATTTAATACATTATTTATTTTTTCACAACATAAATTTCAAACAACGTCTAAGTTTGTTTGTTTTTGTGGTGATTCTAAAGTATTTTTATCTAAATATTCTACCATAATCTATTATTATATTATTGTATATATTTTATCATAAATAAAGTAATAAAACAATTTAAGAAGCTTTTTAAAAAGAGTTATGTATTTTTACTTTATTTTTTGAAAAACAACGGTATAATTAAACAAATATAACTAATTTATCTAAAAAAATGTCAAAAATTGCAATCTATTGATGAGCTTTTAATCCACCTACTTTAGGACATTACCATATTATTGAACAAATATTTAAAAATTCTAGTATTGAAAAAATAATAATAGTTCCTGACTGAGTGAGATTAGATAAAGAATATTTTATAAATAAAGAAGATAGATTTGAACTCATAAACATTTTTATAAAAGAATTAAATCAAAAATGATATAATATAGAGCTTAATAATCATTTTTTTGAATGAAAAAATGATTCAGATACTACTACTTATGAAGTTGATAAATATTTCATAAATAAACTGGGTTTTGAACCGTATCACGTATTTTGAACAGATATTTCAGGATGAATAAAGAATTGGTCATGAAATCCTAATAAATATGTAGAAAAAAAAGTAAAAAAAATATTTGTACCAAGATGATGATCAATTTTTAATGATTATGATTTAGAAAATTATGAATTATTAAATACTGATTCTCAAACAGATATATCAAGTACAAAAGTAAGAAATAATATTGCAAATAATAAAAATATTAACAAATTTGTTAGTATAGAAATTAAAGAATATATAATTGAAAGAAATCTTTATAAATAAATATTTAAACAAAAATATTGTGAAACATTTAAAAATAAATATAAAATCCCTTGAATTTGATTGAGAAACAATATTAAAAAATATTGATTTAACATTAAATAGAACCGATAAAATATCAATTGTTTGATCTAATTGAGCATGAAAAACCACTCTATTAAAAATCTTAACATGAGAAATTACTAATTATAATTGAAGCATAGATAATATATGAAATTTATCTCTTTGATATTTACATCAGATTTATTCAGATGATGAAGATAAATTAGTGAGAGAAGAATTAAAACAATGATTTCCAAATATTATCAAAATGGAAGAGAAAATCGAAAAAGCTGAATCAATAATGAATAAGGATCCTCACAATATCCAATTAATTGAAGAATATACTTCCCTGCTTGAACAGTTCAATAATATAGGGTGACATGATTATAATAATAAAATTCACCAAGTCACAAGTTGAATATGAGTATTAGAATTACTTGAAAAAAAATTATCAGAAGTAAGTTGATGACAAAGAACAAAAATCGCATTAGCAAAAGTATTATTAGAATCCCCAGATATACTATTTTTGGATGAACCTACCAATTTTATTGATATGGGTTCAGTAGAATGGCTTGAATCATTTTTACAAAATAAATGGAAAGGTTGATATGTAATTATTTCACATGATAGAGAATTTTTAGACAAAACATGTAACAAAACTTTTGAAGTTCAACCAAAGAGATGATTAACATATTATCACTCAAATTATTCTGATTATTTAGTTGAAAGAGATAGAATCGAAAAGAAAAAACTAGAGAATTATAAAAGAGAACAAGAATTTATAGAAAAAGAGGAAAAACTAATAAATAGATTTAGGGCGTGATCTAGAGCAGGTTGGGCAAAATCTAGAGAAAAAAGTTTAAATAAAATGGAAAGAATAGAGGCTCCATTTATTTCAAAAAAACCAAAATTCTTTTTTGAGTTTTCATGAGATCTTCCTGAAAAAGTATTATATTTTAAAGAATGTTTTATTTGAAGAAGAGATCCTTTATTTTTTGTATCTGAATTACATTTATATAAAAAGCAAAGAATCTGAATAGTTTGAGAAAACTGAGTATGAAAATCAACATTTATAAAAACTATAATGAGAGAAATTGAGGTATTAGATTGATTATTTACAAGATGAAAAGCTGTAAAAATTTGATATTATTCTCAAATGCATGAAGAATTAGATAAAGAAAAAACTATCAGAGAAAATTTTAAAAAGCTTTGATTTAATTATCCTGATCAACATTTAATATGATTATTAAGTCATTATTTATTTGAAAAAACAGATATTGATAAAAAAGTATCCGACTTGTCCTGATGACAAACCTCTAAACTTTTGTTTGCAATACTAGGACAAAAAGAATGTAATTTATTAATACTTGATGAACCTACAAACCACTTAGACTATGACACAAGAGAAGCTTTAGAAACAGAGTTAACAAGATTCAAATGATCTATTCTTTTTATATCTCATGATAGATATTTCGTAAACAAATTAGCAACTAATATTTGGTTTATTAATGAATGAGAATTAAGTATTAGTTATTGAAATTATGAAGATTATAAATTCAAACTTGAAAATAATATAGAAATGGATGTAAATATTTTCGATGAAGAAGCTGAATTAAATATGGTACTAGAAGAAAAACTATGAGAGAGGCAATTTAAAAAATTAAAAGATAAGTTTAGTAGAGGTAAAGATAAGAGAAGAAGGAAGAAGTAATATACTTAAATCTTAATACTAATAATAAAAAAATGATAGATATAAAAGTGGTGTGACATAAAATACCAGATACAGATAGTGTGTTATGAGCTATTATATTAGCTGATTTTCTAAATAAAAAATGAATATATAACGCAGTTCCATATATTCAATGAAAGCTAAATAAAGAAACTATATATTTGCTTGACTTATTTAACATAGAAACTCCAGAACTTGCAACATTTTTTCCAGCATGAACAAAGGTTGCATTAGTAGATCATAATGAAAAATTTCAAACACTAGATAATATTAATGAGCTTGAAGTTGAATTTTTAATTGATCATCACAAAATTGATTTTACAACAACAATACCTGTAAATATTAGAATGGAAAAATTGTGTTCAACGTGTTCTGTTTTATATAAAATGTATAAATCAGAGTGATATGAAATAAATGTTAAAATTGGAAAAATGATACTTGCATGAATTCTATCTGATAGTTTATTGTTTAAATCTGCTACTACCACTAAAGAAGATGTGAAAATTGCAAAAGTATTACAAGAAATAACTTGAATAACTAGTCTAGAAGATTTCGCTTTACCAATGTTTGATGCAAAATCTGATTTATGAGATATTAGTATAGAAGATTTAATAAAGTATGATTATAAGGAATTTGATTTTAATTGAACAAAAGCATGAGTTTGAACACTTGAAACTACAAATCCAAGTTATGTATTAGATAGAAAAGAAAAAATTATTAAAGGAATGGAAATTATTAAAGAAAAAGATAAGCTAGATTTTATTTTATTATCTATAGTAGATATTATTTGAGAACAAAATACTTCTATAGTACTTGACTGAAAAGACTCTAAAGTAGTAGAAAAAGTTTTTTGAGAAAAGATATCTAATAATTTAGTTGACCTTAAAAGAAGATTATCTAGAAAAAAACAGATAGTGCCTGATTTAACTGAGTATTATAAGTAAAAACATTTGCTATTATGAATAAATGTGTATAATACGCAAGAGAATAACTAATTGTTACATTTTTTTCCTTTGTGCTAGGTCTTCATGTCATATTGCTAAGTAATAAATAAACTATTTTTTCTCAATTATTTTTATTTTTTTAATAATATATTATGGAAACTAATAAATTATTTATAGGTGGTATATCATGGAATTTAGATTGGCAAGAAATTAAAGATGCTTTTAAAGAATATGGTGAAGTTACTTTCGCTAAAGTTATAAAAGACAGAGAAACTTGAAAATCAAAAGGTTTTGGTTTCGTTGAATTCACTACAGTTGATGAAGCTATCGCGGCTAAAGAAGCTATGGATGGTGCTGAACTAGATGGTAGAACTATCAAAGTTGATTTCGCTTTAGATAAAAGAGATGAAGCATAATCGCATTAATTGAAAAAGAACTATTTATTAGTTCTTTTTTTTTTGCTTAAAAAACAAATTACTTATAATATATAAGTAATTTGTTTTTTAATAATTTTATTATGAAGAATATTTTAAGCATTTTTAGTACAAAAGCACTAAAAATAAATCTAAAAAATATAATTAACAGATTTCCCCTATCTGTAATAATTATTTTTATTGTAAGTACTTTGTTTTTTGTAAATTTGCATTGAAACTTATCAAGAGATACAAGCGAATTTGTACTGGAATTAATTTTCAGTTTTTCTATAATTTTTTTCTTTAGCATATGAGTATATCTAAGCTGAGAAAATAATAATTTTTCAAGACTCAAAAGAAATTTATTTCAAATCATACCAATAAGTTTTTGAATATTACTTTTTAGTGTATTTAGTAACAATTTTAATGATTTTGAAAATATATTGTTCATTTTACTAAGCTCTGCTGGTATATTGTTCTATTTATTTTTTGCTCCATATATAAAAAATATTTTTTCTAACAATGTAAAACAAAATATTTTTTATACATATTTTTATAATATAAGTGTATTATTTTTAATGTCATTTATTTTATGAGGTATATTATTTGCATTATGAGCTATTTGAATTACTGCTGTATTTGAATTATTTGATATAAGGGATTTATTTACAGATGACATATATTGAGATTGGGCAATATTATCACTTTCCTTTATTACTCCAATATTTGCATTAATTCAATTTCCTAGTAAAGAAACTTTCAACAAAAATTATTTTAATGAAAATACTTTTTTCTCATTCTTAATCAAATACATTGCTATACCATTTATATATATTTATTTTATAATACTATATGCTTATAGTATAAAAGTATTATCTAATTTTGGTGACTGGCCAAAAGGTGAAGTAAGTTGGCTCGTAATTGGTTTTTCTGTTTTTTGATATATTGCTTACATCTTTTCATTTATTTTTGAAGCCAAAAATAAATTTATAGCAGTATTTAGAAAAACATTTCCATACGTTGTAATTCCTCAAATTTTCATGTTATTCTATGCAATATATTTAAGAATAAATCAATATAATATAACTGTAAACAGATACTTCGTCGTTGTATTTGGGTTATGGCTATTAACAATTTCTCTTTATTATATTTTTTCAAGAAAAAAATCTTTAGCTATAATTCCTTTTTTACTAACTATATTTACAATCATCATTTCAATTTGACCATGGTCAGTTCATGAGCTACCAGAATCAAGACAATTAGATAGACTTAAAGATAATTTAATAAAAGCATGAATTTTACAAGATAATATAATAACACCTCTCAAAGATTATGACGATATTGATAAAATTTTATCAAGAGATATTTATTCATGAATAGATTATTTATGTGATTTTGAAAATTGCAATTCAGTTAAAAAATTATTTCCAAAGATTTATTCTGAGATTCATAAAAAAAACAAAGAGGAATTTGAAGAAAGAAAAAAAGAAAATCTAGAAGCAAACAAAAACAATACAGAAGCTATAAAAAGAATTGAAAATGATAATTATAGAGAACCTAATAATTGGTTAATTGTGAGTGAAATAACAAAGAAAATAAAAGTAATGAATTATTACTGAATTTTTGATGATACTAAAAACCAAGATATATATTTCTATAAAGATCGTGAAATGGATTTTTTTCCAATGGACATAAGTGGTTATAATAAAATACTAAGAATTTCAAGTAATAGCAACAACTGATATTGATCTAATTATGCAAGAATAAATATTCAAAAAGAAATTATAGAAATAATTCTTAATTGAGAAGTAATAGAAACTATAAATATACAACAAATAATTAATGAATTAAATAAAAAAGATATCACTATTTCAGATAATTATTTGTCAAAAAATGATTTAACTTTTGAAATAACGTCAAACAACAAAACATATAAATTATTATTTGAAAGTATTAGCATTAAAAATCCTAAGTATACATGAACGTATAATGTTAATTATTCTTCAAGTAATTGATATTTACTTATTAAAAATTAAGCAAAGTAAAAGAGGGCCACAGCCCTCTTTTTTTAAATTTAAATAAACAAAATAAGTATGAAAAGAATCATATTATCTATTTATTATTATGAACCTTTACTAAGCGTAAATGGTTCTCATCATGGAATCCAACCATAGAGCATTGTAAATAAAATCATTAATATACTGATCAACGGTAATGCTTACAAAATCAGCACTATTTTGGGCATTTCCAAATGTAAATTCAATTTTTCCACCCTTCACAGGTCTTGCAACTAATACTTGAAAAACATTTGGAAATGAGCCTGTTGGTAAAGACTCAACTACTTTATTGAAACATCTTTTTGTACAATAAATAGTAAGTTCATTATTTACTGTAAGGCAAGTATGCAAACGAGTTTTTGCATCCTCATTCCAGTCACAATCAATAAAAATTGTATTCATATTCACTGATCCTGTCATTTTACCCATTTTTTTCCTCCTAGAAAAATTTTAAAGTGATAAAAGCATTCTAATGGTATCAAGTTGAAGTATTACCTGAGAATATTCATCATAGTAACACCCTATTAACGTATCTCTTCTTACAATAGAACCATTTGAGTATTTGAAAGTTAAATCAAATTTTTTGTCTCCAAGATATTTAAATTTTATAACCTCTCTAACATTCAAACATTCTTTATTTGCAAGATAATCACGCACCTCATCAAGACATAAGGATGAGCAATACACAGTTACATCCTTATTTAAAGCATAAAACGTTTTTAAAAAACGTTTTAATCCACCTGTGAGTGTAGTATTAATAAAAACAGCCTTTATTTCAGTTTCAACACTTTTCTTATTCATTTTTCCCCTCCAATAAAAGTTAATAATATTTATAAAAAAAATACATAAATATTATAATATAAATCAATAACTAGTAAAATGAGAAACTTAATTATCCCATTCTGCTAACCGTAAATCTTTTTCTAAACGTTTTTTTGTTGAGGGAATTGCTACATCAGGATTATTTGGATAAATAACCCAAAAATACCTTTGTTTACCATTCCCCTCATCATCATAAGAAAAAGCTTTTACTTTTTTTGCAGTTTTAATAAACTCACTTATTCCATTTTCAGTGAATTTATCTTCATTTTCAACAACCATAACTTTTTCAACTTCTAATGGTAAAGAATGACCAGTAAAAATAACAGAACTCATGTTTTTCTCCTTGATTGAATTAGTTTTTAATACATTGAAAGAACGTCATTAAAATTATATTAAGACAAACCTATAAAAATGTAAAAATATTATAACGGAATAATAGTTTTTGTCTAGTATTAGTTGGTAGATTATAATAATGCTTGTGTAATTTTACTCATCTCTCATCAACTTTCTACTTCTCTTCTTTAAAACTTTCTTTTCCTCTAAGTTTCTCACATAAATCAGTTTATATCTTGATTTTGATTTATCTCTTTGCTCTATCTCAAATTTTCAAGTTGATTTAATAAGAGGGGTAAGCTTTTCAAAACCGTAATTCCTGGAATCAAAACTTGGTTGTTTCTTTTGTATGAGTCATCCAACATCTCAGAGAAAAGCCCAACCATCCTCATCTGAGATATCGTTGATAGTAGATGATATAAGCGCAATTTCCTTTGCTCCAATAGTATCAACACTTGTAGGAACCTCCTTAGATTCTTGTGTTTGTTTTTTGAGTATTTCGATATATATAAATTTATCACAGGCAACAACAAAAGGATTTGGAGTCTTTTTTTCTCCAATTCCTATAACGAGTTTCCCAGCTTCTCTTAGTCTGGTTGCAAGTTTGGTAAAGTCGCTGTCGCTAGATACAAGACAAAAACCATGTACTTTTTCCCCGTATAGTATATCCATAGCATCTATAATCATCGCTGAATCTGTAGCATTTTTTCACGTTGTGTATCCATATTGTTGTATAGGAGTGATAGCATTTTCAAGAAGAAGATTCTTCCATTTTTTTAGCCCAGGACGAGTCCAATCTCCATAAATCCTCTTGATAGTCGGATTTCCATACTTCGTTATTTCTTCTATCATTTCACCAATGTAAGCTGAAGGGATATTATCTCCGTCTATAAGCACTGCAATATTGAGATTTGTATCCATGAGTTTATAATTAAATGATATAATTTACTTCTTTATTATCACCTTTTTCTCTATAAAATCAATTCTAGTTGAAATTCCTTTTTATCTCTGTGTTTTTTTACTTGCTAACAACAATGATAATAAATAAATTGACTTTAAAATACTAGGTAATATAATTAAAGTTTATAACTAATAACAAATTAATGCAAATAATTCTCTCATATTTACTTTTGTAAACTATAATAAATATGCCTAATTTAACAACTTGAAAAATATGACCTCAAATAAGACAGTTAGCTATTCCTATGAGTATATGAATGTTTTTTGATACAATGTATAATGTAGTTGATGGTTATTTTGCGTGAATTTATTCTACAGATGCTCTTGCTGCAATTAGTATTAGTTTTCCCATTTTCTTTTTAATTATTGCACTTTGATTTTGAATGTGATCAGGAGTTTCAGTACTTATTTCAAATGCAATTTGAGAAAATAATGATCTAAAAATGAAAACTTACATATTGGAAAGTCTATCTTTTTGATTAATCCTTTGATTACTTTTATCACTTTTATGAGTAATTTTTAGTCCTTTTTTATTAAGGCTACTTTGAGCTGAATGAAACTTTTTAGATTTATCCATACAATATATGAGAGTAATTTCTTTTTCTTCTATCTTCTTAATAATTACTTTTTTTGCTAACTCAATTTTACAGTCAAAATGAGATACTAAATCTTATGGAAAAATATTAGCAGCATGATTTTTTTTAAATATAATTCTTGATCCTCTTTTTATATATGGTATTGGACCTTTTAAATGATTTTGATTTAGTTGAATAGCAATAGCAACACTTATAACAATTGCTATTGGTTCATTTTATTTAATGTACAAAGTATATTTACTTGGCTATTTTGATAATTTTAAAATAAAAAATTTAAAACCAGACATCACAACATACAAAGAAATCATAAAACAATGATTACCCGCAAGTTGAAATATGTTGAGTGTGGCTATATGAATGTTTGTAATAATATACTTTGTAGCACTTTATTCAAAGGAAGCAATAGCCGCATATTGAGTAGCTACTCGTATTGAACAAATAGCATTAATGCCAACGATTTGATTAAATATAGCTGTCCTTGTTTTAGTTTGACAAAATAATGGAGCAAAGCGTTATAATAGAATAGAAAAAATACTAAAAAGGTCTTTTCTTTATTGAGTAATAATATTAATTGTTATGGAAATCCCTATTTATATTTTCGCAAGAGAATTAGTATGAATTTTTACTACATCCAAAGAAGTTATAGACATATGAACCCTAGCCGTAAGAATTTGAAGTTTTACTTCATTATCATATTTAATTCTTTTCATGTATACATCAGCCTTACAATGAATGAAAAAACCAAATTTTGCTCTTTGGATTTGATTATATAGACAAATAATTGCACCTTGAATCATCTTCTACCTAATTACTTCAGTTTTTTTCTTTAAAATTTGAATTATTTGGTGGAGTATTTTTTGAATAAACTGACTTGCCGCAATTATTGCATACTTTTATACTTTTCATGTAATTAAAAAGTTGAAGAATAGAAACAGAAAACTCAAGAATTAATTCTTGAT